>JBKOYU010000668.1:0-3342 GCA_046725575.1 Actinomycetota bacterium
ATGTGCGAGCGGGCGCTCAGCCGGGAATCACACGGCAAGGTCATCGCCGAACACCAAATGGTGCAGGAGACGATCGCCGAGTCCTACGCGATGATCAAGATGCTGCGACTGTTCGTTCTCGAGACGGCGTGGAAAATCGACAACACCTCGACCCAGGAGGCTCGGACCGAGATCGCCGCCGTCAAGTTCACGATGGCGCGTGTGCTGCGCGAGGTGTCGTTCAACGCCCTGCACATTCTCGGGTCGCTGGGCACCACCGATCTCACTCCCATCCAGGCGATGTACTCCGCGGCTCCGACGATGGGTATCGCCGACGGTGTTGACGAGGTGCACAAGGCGACCGTCGCACGTCGGGTGCTAAGGGACTACCACCCGCACGAGGGCAACTTTCCGACCGAATTCCTCCCGTACAAGCGAGAAGAAGCGCGCAAGAAAATGCGGCCCGTGCTCGATGCCCGTCCGGAGCTGGCCGCCGCGGCCGAGGCCTATCAGAAGTACTTCGCGCGTCGTCGCTGAGCCAGCGGATCGCCGAGCTTACGAATCGACCGTGCGGGGGATCCTAGATCTTGTCGGCGCGGGCCGAGCCCGCACGACCTGCGGCCACCAGAACCAGCGACCAAGCGCCGCCGCGATCGACGGCGTCATGAATGCCCGAATCACCAAGGTGTCGAACAACAGGCCCATCCCGATCGTGGTGCCGATTTGGGCGACCACGATCATCGCGCTGACCGACATCGACATCATGGTGAACGCGAACACCAGACCTGCCGCGGTCACGACGGAGCCGCTGCCGCCCATGGCACGGATGATTCCGGTGTTGATCCCGGCCGGTATCTCCTCTTTCATCCGCGCCACCAACAGCAGGTTGTAATCTGCGCCGCGGCGACGCCGGCAACCTGGGCATCCAACTGCAATTGGCTCAGTCATATCAGAATTGGACGTCGCGCAGTGCGCTCCGCCTTTCGAATGGAGATTGCGGTGAGGATTGGCGGCGGCGTAACCCGGGCGGCTCCTGGTGCCGCCGTCGCTGTTCAGATGCTGGAGATGACCTGTTGGCGCTTTGCGGTGTATTCCGCGTCGGAAATCGCGCCACTGGCGCGCATGTACTCGAGCTCCTGCAGGCGCTGAGGGGCCGGCGTGGCGGGCGGCGTCTGCACACCGCTGTTGAAGTGCCAGGGCTGAATCGTGCCGCCTGACTTTTCGCCGAAGTTCAGCAGTCCGAGGCGCAGCAGCAGCACAACCAGGCCGATCCCTCCGATCGGCAGCCCAAAGTACATCCAGCCACCAGATACGCCGTACTGGCTCAGCACGACAAAGCGCACCAGGAATGAAAGAGCGAACAGAGCGGCCACCGCCCCGAGCGCGATCGCGACTACCTTGTTGTTCATTGGTGTGTTCCTTCGTTCTTGTCCGCAGGCGGTCGTCGCGGTGGTTGCCAAGTTGACACGGCGTGCGGGGCTACCGATCCCAACATCAGGACAAGACGGGAACCGACGCTTCGCTCGCAGACTGGCTCGCGTCGGGTCGGCGGTTAAGCGCGGCCGAGCTTCTCCCGAAGTCGGTCGGCCAGGAAGCGGCCAGTTGACACCGGCCGGAACGCGCGGGCGGCGTCGGTGAGCGCATCGCGCGACTGCGGGCTCAGCTCGATATCGGCGGCGGCGACGTTGAATTCGAGTTGTTCGACGCTGGATGCGCCGGGAATGGCGACGACGTTCGGCAGGCTGATCAGCCAAGCGAGCGCGACCTGCGCCGGCTTGGCGTCGACCTCGGTCGCAACGTCGCGCAGCGTCTGCAGCAGCGGCTCCACCCGCCGCAGATTCTCGGTGCCGAACAGTTGGTTCGCCGCCCGCACGCCACCAGGACGATTGTCGAGGCCGTACTTGCCGCCCAGCAGCCCCTGCGCCAGCGGGCTGTAGGCGATCACGACGCGGTTCTCGCGCTCGGCGAACGGCACGAGGTCCTCGAGCGCGCCGGGCCGGGCGAGAGAGAACTGCACCTGGTTGCTGATGACCGGCCGCCCGAGCGCGGCGTCGGCCTTCTTCCACCGCTCGAGCGAGTAATTCGAGACACCGGCCGCGCCGATCTTGCCGCTGTCGAGGAGGCTGCGCATCGCCGGCATGATCACTGAGTCGGGCACGACGGGGTTGGGTTGGTGGACTTGGTACAGCGGAATCCGGTCCAGTTGCAACCGCCGTGCACTGGCACGCTCGCGCTGTTTGATCACCGGAGGGAAGGGCGCGATCGGAAAGACCTTGCTTGCCACCGCAACCTCGGAGCGCTTGTCGCCGAGTGCCTCGCCGAGGATGCGCTCACTCTTGCCCATGGCGTACACCTCGGCCGTATCGAACAGCGTGACCCCCAATGCGAGGGCGCGCTGCACAATGTCGCGGGCGGCACCCGAGGCGTAGCTGTCGCCATAGCCCCACTCGCGCGAGCCGAACTGCCAGGTGCCCACGCCGATCCGACTCACTCTTCCGATTCCGTCGACGTCGAGGTACTTCATGCTCCCACCGTACTGATCCAAAATTCGAGTAGTCGACTACGCATGCCCATCTGGTCTAACGCCGACATTCTCATAGAGCGGGCCGCGAGCGGCGACAGAGGGGGACGCCGGTCGCGGCCAACCTCCATGTCGTCCGCAAATCAGCTGCGTGACGCCGGCGTCGGCGCACTCGAAGTCGTTCACTCCTTCGAGACAGTGAAGGGCAGCTCCGCCTGCCGAGTTGAACGAGCGGATCAGGCGTGACCGCCGTCGCTGACACACCGCCCTCGCCGGCGGTCATTTGCTGGCCAGTGTTTGCTAGCTGGCTTAATTAAGGTGACTTGACCCTAAGAAATCGCATGCACCAATTCATCGGTGGTCACGACTGCAGTCGCGTAGTTCGGAATGTTGACGTCGAGAGCGGCGTGCATCTCCTCGTCCGAGTAGTCTGCCGTCGCGTCCTTAACCATTGTGACCTCGTAGCCAAACTCGGCCGCGAACCGAACAGTTGCCTCCACACAGGTGTGCGCGATAAGCCCCACGACGATGAGCTTGTGGATGCCGTGCTTCTTGAGTTGGAGGTCGAGATCGGTGTTGGCGAACCCGCTGGAGCACCAATGTTCTTGGGCCACAACATCGCCCGGTTGTGGCTCGAATTCGCTACCGAGCTCGCCGCCCCAAGTGCCGTATTCGAACGTCTTGCGCGACCAGGCCGCCCGCTGAACCGGGGCGATGTACTTCCACGTTTCGTAGTCGCCGGGGCGGTACCGATGATGGAGCGCGGCTTTCGATTGCGGACTAGAGGTGGCGCGCGACGAAATCCGCGGCTTGGTCCACCATTCCGTTAGCCACGTACTGCC
>JBKOYU010000141.1:0-2849 GCA_046725575.1 Actinomycetota bacterium
GCTCAGGCCGGTGCTGAAGAACGTCTGGTAGACCTTCTCGAACAGCTTCGTGGCGATGCGGATGCCGTGGCCGTCGAGCTGCCTCTGCACGAGCTCGGTGATGTAGGTGTTGCTGATCGCGATGAAGTCGCTGCCGGGAGAGTAGAACGGGTCGAGGAACAGGCCGGCGTCACCCGTGCACGCCCATCGATTCGCCGAGAACACCTGCTTGCTGCCGTGCGAGAAGTGCTTCAGCACCTTGTAGTCCTGCAGGGAGGCACCACCGGCGAGTGCGTCGCGGACGGCGTTCGCGACGAGCGGCTCGTGCACGTCGAGCCAGTCCATGGCCTTGTCGAAGGTCGGGAACTGATCGAGCGAGTGGTGCGTGGGGTCCGTCACGATCCCGATGCTCGTCGAGCCGGACGACAGCGGGATGAGCCACACCCAGTAGCCGCGGCCCATGATGTGGTTGGTCGACAGGTAGCGGGGGTTGCCGGTTGCCGCCCGCGCGCGCCACCCCGGGTCGTCGCTGAAGGTCTCGACGTCAACGACGGTATCGACGCGGAACCACGCTGCGTTGGGGTCGTGAGCGACTTCGCGGGTCAGGCCGAGCTGATGGCGCAGGATCGCGCGCCGGCCCGAGGCGTCGAGCACCCACCGGGTTCGCACAGTGGTCAGGTCAGTTCCGCCTGCGCCCAGTCCGACCGTGACCTCGTGGTCCGCGGCTCCCTCTCCGAGTGTGACCGCCGTGACGCGCGCCCCGTCGACCAAGGTGATGCCGTGCTGAACTGCCTGCTGTGCCAGGTAGTTCTCGAAGACGCCGCGGTCGAGCTGGTAGGTGGGCGTCGGGAGGACTGTCGCCCAGCCCAGCTCGAGGCCGGTCTCCATCGAGGCCTTCGGGTCGGACTTCCAGAAGAACCGCAGCCCGTTCTTCGGGAGCTGGTCCGTAAGGATGTGCTCTTTGAGGCCGAGAACGTTGGTGAAGTACTCGGCGGCGATCTCCACGGTGGACTCGCCGACCTTGTGCGCTGCCTCCGGCACCGGGAAGGACCGGCGTTCCAGCACGAGGATGCGGGTACTTGGCCGGGCCTGGCGCAAGTGCAGCGCGAGGGTGAGGCCGGCGAGGCCGCCGCCGAGCACCACGGCGTCGTACCGCGCGGCGGCGAGGGTCCTGGTCGCAGGGACCGGGGTGGGTGCGGACTGGGATCGCATGGTAAATCCTCCTGGATCTTGCGATGGTCGTGGAACGGCGTGGTCGGCTGTCATAGGGAAAGAGGCGCTCGCGCGGCATCTGATACCACGAGAGCGTGCTGGGCAGGATCAGGGCGAGGAGCGGCGTCGTGGCCGCGGTGGTCACGAGGGCCATGACGACGAGCAGTCCGTAGAGGTCGTGGGGGGATCGCGCCGAGCTGCAGGCCGATCCCGAGGATGACAAGCTGCGTGAGCCCGCGTGTGTTCATGAGCACGCCCAGCGCTGTGGAGTCTCTCCACGGCAAGCTACTCGACGGCTGCGGAATCAGTCGGAGTTGGCATCTCGGTCCTGTCACATCGCAAAGGACGGAGCACCGATGGCATTTGCCAACGAGCACCGGAACCTCGGGTGGTACGACACGTGGGAGCAGAACGCACAGCGGACAGCTGTAGCCCTCGACGGTGATCCCAGCTCTGGCGTTGTAAACCGAGCCGATCCACACGCTGATCTCATCGCAACTGTCGGTCAACCGGCAGATGCTCACCGGGTGCTGCTGGGCCTAACCGCCGCCGGCTTCAATCTGAGCGCACCGAGGCGAAACATCGCTTTTCTCGGCGCACCTAGGGCGAACAAGAGCGCCACTGCAGTCACCACAGTGTCTGCGACTTCGGACCCACGCTCATCGTCACCACCCGGCGCCATGAGTTCGCCCAGGCGATAGGTCACGCCCGGGCCCGCATCGCTGGCCCCCATGCCGAACTGATCCATATCGACCTCGACGGTGGCGACCCGCTGCCGGGGTGACAGCTCGTGGATGGAGCCCCCGACACCACCGACGTGGAGACCGCCTACTCCAGAGCCAAGGCGATGACAGAGGCCTACGAGCTGTCGTCGGCGACGGGCGGCGACTTCTGGTCGGTGCAAGCAACCGACGCTCTCTACCCGCTGCTGCTGGCCGCCGGCCTCGGTGGCAATGGGATCGAATGGGTGCGCTCCACGGCCAAGTCCGGCCGCAAGAACTCGATCAACGACGCCCTGTCCTTCCTGGAGGAAGCCCATAGCAGGGGTATCCCGGGCATGAAGGAAGCCGCTGGATCCCAGTAAAGAAACTTCTCACAACGACTGCACACGACGGTCGGAACACGTTCACTTGCCAGCCACGCCAGATAGGTCCGTGGTGGCGGACGGGAGCCGCCACGGCGTCGACGCTAAGCGCGTGGCTCGACAAGAAGCGTGATGAGATCGCCTGCTGCCCTGCCGAGATGTTCGATAACAGCACGACCCTTGTCGGCACTGGCTCGTGACGGATAGCCGATTACGCCACTGTCGGTGTAAGCGCTCATGCCGACAGTTGTGAGGTATCTACGATCGGACGTGGTGTGGTCGGCCGTCTGCCATCCGTCGCGGACGGTACTCGGGATGGGTGGCGAGCAGGATCGACGTTTCGAGCTCGCCTGCATGCATGTCGGCGTGACTCGTGCTCGTGATGCCAGCCGCCTGACGAGCCTCCGTCCAATCCTCGCGAGTTGGAAACAACCCAACTCGGACTTTCGCTTGGACGTTGGCTGCTTGGACAGCATTCGACAGCACGTAATTCCCGCCACGCGCATTGACGACGAGCAGACCGCGGATTCCTTGGGTCGTGAGGGAATCGACGACGTCGTTGACGAAGCTATTC
>JBKOYU010000241.1:0-13117 GCA_046725575.1 Actinomycetota bacterium
CCGCATGAAAGTCCATCGGATACAGTCCGGGCGCGTACACCGAGACGACGCGGGCCGGCACGTTCACCGCCCGCAACAGCGCCACTACCAGGTGCGCGAAGTCGCGGCACACGCCCGCGCCGGCAAGGAGGGTGTCAACCGCGCCGTCGATCGGGTCGCTGGACCCTGGCACGTAGTTCAGCCGGGTCCCGACCCACGAGGACACCTTCTCCAACAACGTCGTCGAATCGACGTAGCTGCCGAATTCCGTTGCCGCGAAACCGAAAAACTTGTCCGCCTCAGCGTAACGGCTCGGGCGCAGATACATCGACAGGTCATACTCGGTCACCGGCGCCGGGTCAGTCCGCCCCACGATCGTGGCCGCGTACTCGACCCTCAGATTGCCGACGGGAACATCCATCTTGTGAATGCGGTTGCCGTGCACACCGCTGATCTCCAAGGGCTGCACGCTTGCGCCGCCCAAGTCGAACGACAACGACTCGTAAACCTCGGTATTGGGATGCGGTGCGACCGCGATCTGGAACTCCAACGTCGTCGGCGCCGTGATCTCGACCTGCAGTGCGGCGCCAACCTCTCGTCTCATCTATGTCTCTCCTGTTCGCCGACGGTCAAGTCTCGAGTGCGGTCAGCAGCTCACTCAGCGGCACGGTCGCGACTCCGATTGCGGCGTCGCCGATTCCGTACGGCAGCACCAACGTCCCGCGGTGCACCAGGCCACCGCACGAATAGACGACGTTGGGGACGTAGCCGTCCTGCTCGTCAACTGCGGGGCTCAGCAGCGGTTCCCGGAGCTGACCGAGAATCCGTGTCGGATCGTCGAGGTCGAGCAGCATCGCCCCGATGCGGTAGGTGCGCATCGGGCCAACGCCGTGGGTGAGCACCAGCCACCCGGCCTCGGTCTCGATGGGCGGACCACAGTTGCCGAGTTGCAACGCCTCCCAAGCGCGAGCTGGTCGTTGGCAGGGAACCGAGTCGGTCCACTCGAACGGATGATCCGAGTACGCAACCGAATTCGATTCTCGGTCCGATCTGCACATGGCCGCGAACCGGCCGCGAATCCGGCGCGGAAACAGGGCGAGACCCTTGTTGGCCGCGGCCTGGCCCACCATCGGCGTGGACATGAACGTGCGGAAATCTTCCGTCTCCAACAGTTGCTGGCTGATGTGGGATCCGCTGTACGCGGTGTAGCTGGCATAGAACGTGACCGAGCCGTCGTCGTCGACTAAACGGACGAATCGTGCGTCCTCCATGCCGGCGCCCTCCGCGCTCATCGCCGGCCACAACACACGCTCGGAAAGCGGGATGTCATCGCCGAATTCGACACCGTAGGTCCGGTCAGCGATGGTTCGGATCAACGAAATCGTCTCGGCCGCACGGCCACGCGTCTTTCGGTGGGTCAGAAGCTTGTCCACTTGTTCGTCGAGGTCGGCTCGGGTGAATCGGTCGCCGAGCGCATCGAGGACGTAATCGGCGGCCTCGCCGGCCCCGTGAAGCCGACGCAGCTCGCTGCGCATCACTGCACTGTCCAACAGCGTCGGCACGACTGGTCCGACGCCGGCAAGTGGAGCCGGGTCGTCGATCGTGACGTCACCTGCCCCGTCGACGGCACCGGTGCGGAACCCGATGGACGAACGGTGGCCCTCCCCGATGCCCCGCACGCTCATCACGAATCGCAAGCTGCCCACGACGGTTCCGGTCTGGTCCGGGTGCGCCACCATGCTGGGATTGCACAACGCCGCGCCCTCAATCGCGTACTCGTTGGTGAATACCGCGCCCAGCAACAACATTCGCGCATCAGAAAGATCAGTGCCGGGATCCAGACGATCGGCGACTTCACGGGCGTGCCGACGGAATGTGCCCGCCAGATCGCGGTGACGCCCGTCGAAGCGGGCGACGACGTCGTCCAACGACGCACGCACCTCGTCCTCGTCGAGGGCGAGGATGCGAGTCAGCACAGCGCCCGCGCGGGAGTCCTGACGCTCGAAACCCTCCTGCCCGGGCACAAACAGCCGCGTGATGACCCTCGACCGGTCGGCGGCGAGCCGCTGCGGGCCACGCGTCACCAGCGCGGCCCGTACCGAAGTCATTGCCGCACAGGCGATAAGCGTCGCGCCTGTTGCAAGGTCGAGATCACCGCCAAGGTCGACTCCGCGCCCTGATTGCTGTTCACCCCGTCGGCGTGCAACCCGTCGTATCCGCCGCCGGTGTGTGGGTCCCACATCGGCTCTCCCGCGTCGTTGTCGCCCATGAACCAGGCCGCTGCGGCCTCGACGCCGTCGCGCCAAATCGGGTTGATGTCGACGGCGGCGGCACGCGCGCACGCGTCGGCGAGCGAGGACACTTCGATGGGCTGCTGATCAAACCCGGGCCTCGCATCCTCCGGGCCTCTGCCCGCAACAGGGGTGGGCGACAGATGGCCGTCTGCCGTTTCGAATGCGACGAGCCACGCCAGCAGGTCCAGGCCGCGCTGACACAACGTCGCGTCGGCGAGTGCGTCACCGGCGGCGATCATCGCCTCGGGCACAACCGCATTCGCGTACGTGAGTCGCGGCTCGGGCCACGGCCACGCCGAGTCGTTGTTCGGAGCAAGCACCGACGCGGCATAGTCGGTGAGCAGTGCGCGAGCCGGGCGGTGCTCTGGGTCGAAGGCGAGGAGTTCGGCAGCGCCCAGTGCCGCGAACGCCATCGCCCGCGGCCACGGCGATCGCTCCTGGGCGGCGCGCTCGAACTGCACGATGGCCGATTGGCGGGCCCAGTTGACATTGCTGTGCGCGGCCGCGGTTCCCAGACCCCAGATGCACCGGCCCCAGGCGTCCTCCACGGCCGGTTCATCGACCCAGCTGCCCGCGTTGTCCATCCGATTACGGCAGCCGCCGCTAAGGGCCTGCGCGTCGTTGAGGAATCGCAACGAGACTCCGGCCAGACCGTTCAGCGTGCGGTCGGGCCCATGGTCTCGGGTGGCGACAACAAGCACTCGCGCCACATCGTCGGTGCAGTAACCGTGCTCGGGCAGCGGCTCGGCGAGCCGGGCGTGCTCCAAAGTGCCGCGACGGTCCGTCAGCCGCAGCAGATGGTCGAATACCGGAGCCGGGGCCGTCGCGGTCATGCGCATGCCCGCCGCTGCGCGAGAACCTGATGCGCCAGCCTCAGATACGCACTCCCCACAACCGGCCAGGCCATCTCCGGCGCTAGTCGGCGGGCCTCGGCCGCCATAGCACCAGCAAGGCGCGGCTGCGTCAGCACCCGGCGCAGCGCGGATGCCAGCGCATCCGGATCGTCATGGCCCACGACGATGCCGGCCCCACTGGCGAGCAGCTCGACGGCGTGTGGGAACGCGGTGGCCACCACCGGCCGGCCGCTCGCGACGGCGTCGACCAGAACACCGGAGGTGACCTGATCGGTCGAGTCGTACGGCAGGACGACGACCGCCGCTGATTGGATGAGGGCGGTCAGCATCGCAACGCTGCGGTAACCCGTATCGAAGTACACCGAATCCGCGACACCACTGCGCCGCGCCTGTTCCATCCGGGCATCGCGGTACGCCTCCCCGTCGGCGGCCAGCACCTTCGGGTGCGTTTGGCCCGCAACCAGGTAGCGCGGCCGCCCGGCGAGATCGCTGAGCGACCCCATCGCCTCGATCACCCGCTCGATGCCCTTGCCCGGGCCCAGTAGGCCCCAGGTCAACACGGTGGGTCGACCGCGCCGCACGGTGGAAGTATCCGTCGGGATGGTCGCGCCGTGTGGGATGGTGGCGACTTTGCGGCGGTCGATGTCGAAGCCTCCGCATAGCCGTTGGCTGGCCGCCTCGGACATCACGATCACCTGATCGGCTCGGGCTGCGAGCGCCTCGAGGACTGAACGCTGGTGTGGCGTAGGGTCTTTGAGGATAGTGTGCGCGATGACGATCGACGGAACGCGCAGCCCGTCCATGACGTCCACAACCTCGTCGCCGTCGACGCCTCCGTAGATGCCGTACTCATGCTGGATGACCGCGACGTCGCTCTGGTTCAGCATCTCGGCGCACGCTGCTACGGATGTCGGTGAGCCGTTGACCAATTCTCCGATGACACGGGTACTCTCCGACGGCGGCCCGTCGGCGAGCCGCACGATTGTGACGTCGGCGCCATTGGCGGTCAATCCCCTTGCCAGCGCGGCGCTGAACGTCGCCAGCCCACACGGTGTCGGTGGATACGTGCTCAAGATGCTGAAACGCGGAGGGCCAGAAAATCCCTGACTCACAACGGGAAACGTCGAAGAAAAAGTAGCTAACGTGCTCAAGGTGATCCCAACTGGCGGTTGCTACCTGCGTGTCCGGCGTGAGCGGTTGCTCGGCGTGGTCAGCGGCGACACGGCTGACTCATCCCGGACTGGCTGGGTTCCCAACTTCTTTGACGATACACCCCGAAGGTCGGTCGCGACGAAATGGGCTCAAATGGTCGTGGCCCTAGCGGACGTTTAATCAGCGAACGTTGTTGTGCCTCAATGCTTCTTGGTATACGGCACATCGTCGACAGTCGATGAATCGCGCTCAGCCATTCAAGAAGGCGTAGCGGTTGAATGGTTCTGGGGTCTGTCGGAGAAAACGGGAACTTTCACCGGTTCCGAATTGCGCGCAGTGTTCGACGCTAACTCGGGCTCGTAGGGATGTGAAAACAGATCAGACGTATCCATGTAGCAATTCCTCAAATTGGTTCAGATTCGGCCCGAAGGTTGGCTTATCGGGCGAAGGGCGATCGATGCGCGTGCTCGGCTGCGGTGTCGGTCAACTCCAGAAACGCTTCTTGAACCGCTTCTGGTCGCCTTCGACGTCGGTCCACTCGCCGGACGCATAGCTGTAGGACTGTTTGGCGCCGTTGCGGATGAGGTCGAGTCTGCCGTCGTGGTGCTTGACGTACGCGTCACCGGACCGCATGTACTTGTCGGTGCCGCCGTCGGGCAGTGTGACGGTCACTGTCACGGGCGAAACCTCCGGATGCGTCGGCGAAATGTTGGGCGGTGATAGGTGTTGGGAGCTTCTTGTTCGGGCGCACCGCTCGCGAGCAGATCGCCCACCGTCGACGCGTTGTCCGGTGCCGCCGCGGTCATCATCGCCTCGTGGGCAATGTCGGGATCGGTGTCCGGAGGTACCACCAGCAGAAGGATCTTCTCGCGGCCGACTCCCAGCACTTGGAGGGTGTTGGCTGGTTGCCGGGTGTACCCGTCCAGTCGAACCGCTCGCCCGCCGGTCGTCAGTCGCCGCGGCATCTGCGCCCATTCGCCCAGGTTGTACAGCACCCGATCAATAGCGCCCAAGCGCACCGACAGCACAGCCAGCAGATCGGGCAGCTCACTCGGAAGGTCATCGCTGCGCGGCCACCACGCCCCGTCGACGTGCCCGGATGTCGGCGCCTTGGGCTTCAACCGCAGCCGCGGTGTGGTCTCAGGTCCTGTCTGCCGCCCGCCGGGGTCGGAGCGGCCTTCATGTCGGGTCATACGACGACCCCTTCTTGGCCGCGAAACGGCCAATTCAGTCGAATTGGCGATGACGCGATCTCAGATTGTCGCGCGCGACGTATCGCCGACTCTATTCGCAGGGCGTCCGGAACGGACGCGAATGCTAGCTCTATCGGTGAGAGCTGTTGTGCCTCAATGCTTCTGGAGGTGCAGGATGTCGGTAGTCGACGATGCGCGCTCAGCCTTGGCGCGCTTGTCTGCTCGCTTCTGTTTCAGCGACTTGCCGGATTTCTTGCTCATCGTTTTTCGGGGAGATTTATCAGCCATACTGACCCCTGGACAGTTGGGGGGCCTGGACGGTCCCGATGCCTCGATCCTACGCCTGGCGGTCGGGTCCGCCCCAAGAACTCGTCAAACGCACTGTGGGCTGGCGGGAAACGACCCACCAGCCCACATGAGGTAGAGCTCGTTAGACGGCAGTTACTCCGACTGCCTGCGGGCCCTTGGCCCCCTGCTCGATCGTGAACTCAACTCGCTGGTTCTCCTCGAGCGACTTATAGCCGTTGCCCTGGATTTCTGAGTAGTGAACGAACACGTCTGCGCCGTCGCCGTCAGGAGCGATAAAGCCGAAGCCCTTATCGCCGTTAAACCATTTCACAGTTCCCTGTGCCATACTTTTCAACTTCTCTCATTCTGAACGGATGCCGACAGGCATCCCAGCTAAGCCTACCACGGAAGCGCTCTAAAACGTCTTCGACTGTGACAGAACGCTTTTCGTGCACTGGCCGCCCGGTGGATGGCTGGCGCCACCCCCGCAAACTTCCGGGTGTAATCTCAAAGGTGAACCGTTTCGTAGTCAACGGTGATCCTCGTCCGGGACACGGCCGAACACGATCAACGTGCGATCCGATTCGTAAGCCGACCTACGCGCGCGCCGGGTCGGCCTCGAACTGAAGGAACCGTCCATGGATCACACGGGCTTGTACATCGATCTTCTTGCACTTCAGGCGGTTTCGGCATGACGAGCGATATATACGGACGGCGCGTGAGCACTCCGGTCCGATTCACGCTGGCGTCCAACCTGGGCAGCGGCCTCGACGGGGCATGGTGGCCGCACACGGTCTCGATAGCACGTGAGCTTTCCGACCTGACCGACGCCCTGCGAGAACCACTGGGCCAAGTAATCGATATCGGCGTCAACTGGTCGCCGTTGCAAGGTGTCCCGGATCTCGATTTGCTCAATCGCCGTGGTGTCGCGGCAACGCCCGGTCGCGACAGCCGCCATCTCCGCGTCATGACCATCACCGGAAGCCGCGCCAGGGCGCATCTACTGGTCGTGCCCTGCCGGACGAGTATCGCCCTAGCTGTCATGCTGCTGCGTCAAGCCGCCGATCTCCCGGTCCTGTACACACACCAAGCCACCTCGGCATTCGACACCGCCGGTGCCATCGTGCGGGCCGCGCGCGCCCAAAACTCACCCATTGCCGCACCTGCGGATAGCTCAAGCTGAAGCACTCCGCCGGCGGCCACGTTGGCGACCATGTCCGGTGTGCGTGGAACTGGCGGCACTCGCCCCGCCTCTCCGGCGCCGGGCATCTGCCGCGCGACCGTGGGATCCGCCCGTCTTCGCTTTGGCGGGTTGCGCCGACCGGTCGGCCAGGACAGCGGGGGCCTGAAACGGCGCGACGTCGCCGACCAACGCGGTCACCGGCGCGGAGTCAGCGACGACCTGTCGCGGCTGCACATTGATGCCGGCTCTGCGCATCAGTACTTGAACGTCCCTGCGCTGTTCGGGCAGCACCACGGTGACGACGTCACCTGAGTTGCCGGCCCGCGCGGTCCGGCCAGAACGGTGCAGGTAGGCCTTGTGCTCGGTCGGCGGATCCACATGTACGACCAGCTCGACATCGTCGACGTGCACGCCGCGGGCGGCGATGTCGGTGGCCACCAGCACCCGGGCCGCACCCGCGCTGAAAGCCGCGAGGTTGCGGTCGCGCGCGGGCTGAGAAAGGTTGCCGTGCAAGTCAACTGACGGTACCCCGGATTCGGTGAGCGTCTTCGCGAGCTTGCGGGCCTGGTGCTTGGTGCGCATGAACAGGATCCGGCGGCCACTGCCGGAGGCAAGCGTATGCACCAATTCCTTCTTGGCCTGGACTCCCGCGACATGAAACACGTGGTGCGTCATCTCGGGTACGGGTGAGTGCGCCTCATCGATCGAGTGCGTCACCGGGTTCCGGAGGAATCGCTTGACCAGCTTGTCGACCCCGTTATCCAGGGTTGCGGAGAACATCAAGCGCTGACCGCCTTGCGGCGTGGCGGCCAAGATGCGGGTAACGCCCGGCAGGAAGCCCAGGTCGGCCATGTGATCCGCCTCGTCCACGACGGTGACCTCGACCGTGTCGAGGCTGATGATGCGCTGCTTCATCAGGTCTTCCAGCCGGCCCGGGCAGGCGACGACGATGTCGACGCCAGACCGCAGCGCGGCCACCTGTCGGTTCTGCGGGACGCCGCCAAAGATGGTGGTGACCTTGAGATTCTGGGCGGCCGCTATCGGATCGAGGGTGGCCGCGATCTGGGACGCCAACTCTCGGGTGGGAGCCAGGACCAAACCGGTCGGTGTCGACCGGCGCCGCATCGCTGCCAGCCGCGTAACGAGCGGGATGGAGAACGCGAGCGTCTTTCCGCTGCCAGTCTTGCCGCGGCCCAACACATCTCGTCCGGCGAGGGTGTCGGGAAGCGTCTTCTCCTGAATCGGGAAAGGGGTGAGGATTCCGCGCGCAGCGAGCGCGTTGATGATGGGTTCACCGACGCCGAGATCGGCGAAGGATTGAGTTGTTGTCACGTAAAGGGTGCCTTTCAAGCATCGTGTTGTACAAGACGAGCAAGCACAAGGTGGCGAGATTGCCGGTGGGCAAAATCGATCGCCGCGAGAGAGCTTGTGCTCGATGCACGGATCATCTGCGCTCGGCGCTTCGGACCGGACCCTGAGGTCGACGATCGCGCCGGATGGGATGAAAGCGTTCCACGACGTGTTGGCATCGATTGCTAAGTCGACACCGACGTTCCTGCTCAGCCTACAGGTACCGGCCCATCAGGCACATATGACCCTGATCACCAGCCGGTGACTATGCTGAGTAGCCGCCGGGTGTCGCGATGCTCGACATCTAACCGCCGCCTGCTCCAGCGATTGCCTCAACTTCGCATTTGACGCCTGGGGCCCTTGCGAGTCGAGTGTCAGCGGTGACCAGGACGACGTCCAGCGCTTCGGCGAGCGCGACATAGGCGGCGTCGTAGGGTGTCACGACATGTCGCAATTCCCATACACGGCGTAGCAACGGCCGGTGCGAGGAGCGGTGTAGCGGCAAGTCCTCGAGATCGGCTGCCGCAGCAGCGGCTCGCCGTGCAGACATCAGCTTCGCTGCGACATGGCGACGCCACACTGAGGCTACCTCAAGGTCGATGAGTTCAGGACCGGCTAATGTGTTGTCCGCCAAGCGATTTCTGGCGAGTTCGCCATCCGCGCCGTCATCTCCTAGTGCAACTGCCAGCACGCTTGCGTCAACGACGATCACGTTCTGCCCGAACGTGACTCACCGCCGCACTGAACGACACCCGGCCACCCTCACGCTTGGCAGCGCGCTCGAACACCTCCTCTAGAGTTGGCTGGCTCGCGTCGGCAATTAGCCGGCTCCGGAGGTATTCCTGCAGAGACTGGTGTGCGCGCGCGGCGCGCTCGCGCAAGACCCTGTGAGTGTCGTCCGGCACGTCTTTGATCTGCACACTGGGCATGGCGCCAAAATGCAAGTCCAACGTATTGCAGCAGAATCTCAGGTCGCCCGGCAGCGCCGAATAGCGCTCAGACGTGAGATCGTGTTCGACTGGCAAGCAGATTGTTTAGTTCGATCTCGAAGCGGTCTGCCAGATCCCACAGGTCATCCACGAGCTGTCGGCACGACAGGATGCCCACATTGAGCTTGCCGCTGAGCGACATCACCGTGATGTTGAGTCCGGAACCATGAAAGATCGGGCCGAGCGGATACAGCGCTTTGATTTCGGCGCCCAAGCCATACAGCTTGGTCTGCGGCCCCGCCACATTCGAGATGATCAGGTTGTGGACCGGGGTGCGACTCAGCGGGGTGTGGGCAACCAGGCCCAACACGAAACCGAACACCACCCGGGCAGCGACTTGCGTCCAGTCGAGCAGCAGCGTCGAACCGATGGCTGAACTGTGTTCCTTTGCAAGTGAATTCGCTTTGGCGATGGCCCGCAGCCGCTCGCCCGGATCCTCAATATGAGTTTCGAGGCTGCAGAACATCCCCGACACCTGATTGCGGCCCGGCCGATCGGACCTGTCGTGCACTGAAACCGGCACCATCGCCACTAGCGGTTTGTCCGGCAGCTGTCCTCGATCACGCAGGAACTCGCGGAGCGCACCGGCGCACAGCGCCAACACGACGTCGTTGACCTTCACGTCGAACCGGTTCTTCACCCGTTTGACGGCCTCGAGGTCCAGTTGCGCCATAGCGATGTTGCGCTCGGCGGTGACGCCCGCGTTGAACAGCGTCGGTGGAGCGGTGAACGGTGCGGCCATGGCCTCGCCGCTGCGTGCGCGATTTACGGTAGTGAAGATCGTCGACGCCGTCGTCGGCAACACTTTCGCTAACTGCACCGGACGGGTGAGGAACCTCACCAGTCCCCCCACGGCGATTCCTAACGGCGTGGCGTCGCCGGGCCCGTCCACCGGGTCAGGGGGCGGGGAGTCGGCCTCCGGGCTGCATAGCTGGTTGAGCAGATTCGCGGCCGTCACACCGTCCACTGCGGCATGGTGGACCTTGATCATCAGCGCGAGCGGGCCGCCCTCGTGTGCATCCGTGTCGGCAACCCCCTCGAGCACCCACATCTCCCACAGGGGTTTCGTTCGATCCAGCGGCATCGACGCGATATGCCCACAAACTTCGGCCAGTTCCCGGCGCCCTCCCGGCGACGGCAGGCCGATCCGGTGCAGATGACGAGACAAGTGGAAGTCCTTGTCCTCGACCCATACCGGGTGGTCGAGATTCAGCAGGGTGTCGACGAGCTTTGCTCGGAACTCCGGCAGCGCCTTGATTCTCAACGCCAGATCGTCGCGGAATCGATCAAAGGTGTAGCCACCGGGGATCGTGGATGTGTCCAACTCGACAACCGAGCACACATGCAGTGGCTGGCTGGGTGATTCGAAGTAAAGGAAACTGGCGTCAAGGCCACTTAGCCGTTCCATCAGCCCTAAGCGTAGGCAGGTTTGCGCAAGGTTTGAACCCTCCGGGCCGGGCCGACCCGCGACTACGCAGGCGTGAACTGAACCGGCAGCGCCGCCGGTGATGTTCGGCGCTACTCGACGACCCGGAGGTGACTACCCTTCCCCCGCTTTCTCGGATCTGCGGGCAGTTCGAACCACGCCTCGTCCGACACGCGAACCGGCAGTTCGCCCGCCGAGAGCTGATCGTTGAACAGCACGAGAGTCTCGCCCCTCTTCGTCGCCGCGGGCGTAACGACCCCGTGATACCCGAGCTGATGAGCGACCGCGGAGACGTTTTGACACGCCGCGTAGGCCGACCGGTCGTACGTCTCGGACTACAGCTGCCGCATCGACAGGCTGGCTGGTGCTGAGCGAAGCCTGCGCCAACCTGGCGGGCAGCGGATCCATTCGCTACATGCCTCCGGCGACCCAGTTGGCTTCTTCAAGCACCTGATCGACCTGTCCCTCGATGAGCAGGTCGATAGGGCCTACAACTATGTCCAAGCCCACGGCAACGATCAGGGCTCCGGTCCAGACTCGCGACCGCCTCGCCGCCCGGACCCGTAAACGTCGGGTCCCCGGCAGATCTCACTCTTCGCGTCGAGCACGACCCGCCTATCAGGACCGCGGACCCAACGTTTGCCCGCTATCGTGAGCCCGTGGAGGGGACGCCATTTGGCCGCTACCAGCTGATTGAGTTGCTGGGCCGCGGCGGCATGGGCGAGGTGTGGCGCGCCCACGACACCGCAATCGACCGTGTGGTGGCGATAAAAATGCTGCTGCCCCACTTCGCCCGAGACCCCGACTTCGAGAAGCGATTCCGCCGCGAAGCCCGCACAGCGGCACGCCTCGACGACCCCCACGTCGTCCCGATCCATGACGTCGGCGAGATCGACGGACGCCTCTACGTCACCATGCGGCTCATCAACGGCGTCGACTTGGACACTCTGCTGAAAACCGGCCCGATAAAGCCCGAACGCGCGGTACACATCATCGAGCAGATCGCCTCCGCACTGCACACCGCCCACCGAGCCGGCCTGGTGCACCGCGACGTCAAACCGTCCAATATTCTGTTGGCCGACAACGACTTCGCCTACCTCATCGACTTCGGCATCGCCCGCGCCGCCGACGACACCGCGTTGACCTCCGAAGGGTCGACCATCGGCACCTGGGCCTACATGGCCCCCGAGCGTTTTCGCACCGGTGACATCCAACCCAGCTCCGACATTTACGCCCTAGCCTGCGTGCTCTACCAGTGCCTCACCGGCGAGCTACCCTTCCCCGGCTCCACCCTCGAGCAGGTCGCGGTGGGCCATATGGTCGCTCCGCCGCCCAGGCCCTCTGAAGTGAGCAACACCGTTCCGCCAGGATTTGACCGGGTGATCGAAACGGGCCTGGCGAAACAAACCACCGACCGGTACCCCACTGCCGTTGAAATGGCCTCCGCGGCACGACAAGCCATCACCGAACCGACCAGCCAACCCCACGTCGCCGTAGCACCGGGACCGGCGCCGGTGATCCGCAGTGCCTCGGGTGACCCACAGGCTTCAGCGCTGACCCACCCAACGCCGCCGCCCTACAGCGGCGTGCCATCGACGCCGCCGCCATGGTCGCCACCTCCGCCTATCCCGAAGCGCACGGGGCGACGCCACGGTGTCCTGGTCGGCGCCGTTGTGTTCATCGTGACGCTGATCGTTGCGGGCGGTGTGGCCGCGGTCGTGGGGCTCAGTCAGCGCGACGATTCGGCCGCACCGGCGCCTACCACCGCGGCTGTCGGCGGCGTCGAGTTCAACGGCACCTACCGTGCCGACTATGGGCCGGGGACCGATCTCGAAGGCAAACCGGTCGCGAATGCGCCTGCGACGACAAGCAGTTGGGCCGTCCGCTCGATGTGTGGCGCTAGCGGGTGCGTCGCGACGTCGGCGAACATCAGTGACGGCGGCGTTGCCCTCTTGTCGAATCTGACATTCGATCAATTGGGAGGCACCTGGGTGGCCGTGGGCCTCGCCTCGGCGCAATGCGGCGGCGACAAACCCGACGAGCTCTGGGTGGTGTACACGCTGCAACCGCATCCCGACGGCACACTCACAGGCGAAACAATCCGGGCCTCCACCAACAGCGCCTGCGCCGCCAAACGAACCGTGAAGTTCACCCGTACCGGCGACCCTGACCTCAACAAGGTTCCGGATCCGGCCGTCCTTCCGCCGCGGTCGGTGACCCCTGCCGACGCGCTACGCGGCAGTTATCGCCAGACGACAACCTTCGCGAACGGCAACATCGTTCCCGGACAGGTTCTCGCAGCCAATACGTACTGTCTTCGCACCGGCGATCGCTGCATGAGCTTGTTCCATGGGACCAATGGGGTCGTCACGTTGATGTTCGCCAACGACAAGTGGACACGCAACGAAC
>JBKOYU010000634.1:0-2928 GCA_046725575.1 Actinomycetota bacterium
TTTCGTTGCCGGTGACGCCACCGATGCCGACGCCGCTGCCAACGTCGCTGCACAGGCGGATCAGATCCTGTCAGGCATCGACATCCTCATGTGCACCACCGCCGCCAATGTGCGTCCCGAGTTGTTCGTCAACATTCCGGCCAGCGAAATCGGCCCCGCACTCACCCAGCTGGCGCTGCCGTCGATGCATATGGCGAGCGCCGTCCTGCCGGGAATGCGCAGTCGCCGAGGCGGCGTCATCGTGAACGTGGCGTCCGACGCGGCGAAAACCGCCACGCCGGGCGAATCGGTGATCGGCGCAGCAAAGGCCGCAATCGTCATGTTCACCAGAACAATCGCGATCGAAGAGAAGCGCTACGGCATCCGGGCCAACGCGCTGACGCCGTCGCTGGTCCACGGCACCGCCTCGACCGAGCGAATCACAAGCGACGGCTTCAGCGCCAAACTGTTCGCCAGAGCGGCCCAACAGGCTGCGCTCGGGGTGCCGACGGCCGACGACATCGCCGCGTTGACAGTCTTCCTGTGCAGCCCGGCGGCGGGGCGGTTGACCGGGCAGGCGATAAGCGTCAACGGCGGGATTTCTGCGGCCTGAAAAGAGTTGTGGCTCAGCAGTTACCCGCGGTGACGCCAAGACCCGGTTCTAGCCTCCATGTAGAGGGCGATCGCCTCGGACCGGTTGATGGCGCCGATCTTGCGAAGAATGCGCTTCACGTGTGTCTTGACCGTTTCGACCGTGATGACAAGTTCGTCGGCGATCTCGGCGTTCGACGCTCCCAGCACCAGCCTTTCGAAAACTTGCCGTTCACGGTCAGATAGCGCGGCCGCCAACGCGGAGTCCGGCGCTATGGTCGGGGGCTCGACCCGATCGCCACACTCGATATCAAGGCTGATGGCTGCTGCGGCGATGCGGTCTGCTTCCTCGGTCAGCCGCGCCGCCGCACGGGCAATCGAGGTGCGCTGTTGCTGCACTCGTTCGGTATTCAGCATTCGCTCGTGAAGCAGCGAATAGGCAGAGGCGAACGTATCCAGCACGTCGATGTCACGGCAGGAAACTCCGCCTTCACTACAGCGGCTGACGTGAAGGAGTGCGACTACCCGCGATTCGGCGACGACCGGGGCGACGAGATATTGCTCGGAGCCGAGCAGTTCCCGGTAGCCAGGCGCCGCGGGCACGTCGTCCTCATTCGTGCGGATGGTGTCGCGCAGGCGGATACAGAGCCGTTCAGCCGCGCATCCACGACGGCGGATCACGGTGGGGCCGCCGAGGCCGTGGTCGGACTCCTCGACGACGAACCCGTCGTCTTCGACGAACGAGAGGAACGCACGGTCGAAGCCGAGCGCGTCACACAGTTCGGTGCAGGCTTGGCGGCCGAGCCCTTGCAGCGAGCCGGCCTTCTTCATGCGACGGATGCCCTCGGACAATGACCGCACCACAGTGCCGCTGTGACCGTCTCGCATCACGCGCGCATCGACCTGAGCCTGCAGGAATGCAATCAGAGGGCGCTGCGGCGGTGGCGCGGTGTCGTCGCGGATACCGCGGTCGTCGGTGAACACTCGATCGACGGTGGCGGCCGACTTCGTGATGGCTTCGTCCAGGTTCGATGCGTCACCTGATCGTGAGATGCTGAACGCGCTACACAGCTGATCGTCAAGGTCGTTGAGCCTGGCCAACATTGCACGGGTGTTCATCGCGACTCTCCGGCCCCGGCGGTGGCGATACCGGCATAGACCGCGACGGCCGCAGCCCTGCTGGACGTTTTGAGCTTCCTGGCAATGTGTTTCAGATGGGACTTCACCGTCCCTTCGGAGATCACCAGGCACCGGGCGATCTGGCCGTTGGTTGCGCCAGTCGCGACATACGACATGATCTCTCGTTCCCGGGCGGTCAATGAGGGCACGTCGGGTTGATCGCAGTGGTAGTTAGCGTCGTGCCGCCGACCCGGCTTGGCGCCGGACAACGACCACAACGCGGGCCGGACTGACCGCCTGAGCAGTTCGTCGACATTCGCGCACAGATTTTCGACTTCAATGTGTTGTTGGGTGGCCTTTTCTTCGAGCACCGCGCTCTCGAACGCCACCGCCAGGCACTCGGCGAAGGCTTCCAATTGATCGAGATGGTCCATCGTCACGACACCGTCGGGTTCGGGGCGGTCGGCGTGCAACATCCCAATTGCCCTGCCGCCAACGGTGATCGGGGCGGCAACATAGCCATAGCAGCCGGAGACGTCGACGATTTCCTTGAACGTGCGCTTGTCATCCTTCGGCGACGGCACGAAGGCTCCGCACCGCTTGCGGATGAGTTCTGTCTCCAGAGGCGCGTCCGCAAGTTGGATGTGAGCATGTGCTACGAACTCGTGGAACGGTCGCGAATAGGGATCGGCCGCTTCGTCTTCGATATAGAGGTGCTGCGGGAGCCAAGCCGACCCCCGCACCGTGGAGATCATGGTCCGCGCGAAACCGAACTCACGACTCAGCACGACCGGGGCGGCATAGATCATCTCGCGGGGCGATAGGCCGCGTAGCTCCCCGAGGGCGTTACGGATCTCCGATAGGCATCTCGCCCGTCGAGACAGATCATCATCGAGCAGTTCGCACCGCACCCTCAGAATCGAGATCAACAGTTCGGCAATTGCCGCCGAATCGTCCGTCGACTCGGGGGACAGCGCAATCCGCTGCTCGAGGCGTTGCCGCAGATCGTCCAACTGGCACCCCAAGGCAGTGGGCGACAGGTCAGAAGCCGACATCGCAAGGTGGTCGGCTGCCTCCGCGACGAGTGCCTGGGCACGCGCAATCACCGTCGAGTCCTCCGTGCTGGTGGCTATGGCGGTTAGCGAGACCATCCCCACTCCTCTCTCCTGAAGAGTTCGGTCAACCAAGTGATCGGTCATACCATTGGACCAAAGTATAGCTTGCTGTTAAGCACCTCAC
>JBKOYU010000827.1:0-5718 GCA_046725575.1 Actinomycetota bacterium
ACTGAAAGACGTGTGTCATCGCGTTGTTGACGTTGACGCCGCCAGCCTCAATGCGGGTGCCGACCCGTTCGGCGCGCTCCTTGGACATCGTCCAGACACTGCTGGCAAGGCCGTAATTGCTGTCGTTGGCCAGCGTGATCGCTTCTTCCTCGCCGGACACCTTCATGATGGGCAGCAGGGGACCGAACGTCTCCTCACGCATGCAGGCCATCGTGTGATCCACATCGACCAGCACAGTGGGCGGGTAGAAGAGACCGCGCTCGGCGCGTTTTCCGCCGGTGAGGATCCGAGCGCCCTTCGCCACGGCGTCGGCGACGTGGCGCTCCACAATGCCCATTTGCGTTTCGTTGGCCAGCGCGCCCAGGTCGGCCGAGAAGCTGCCCGGTGAATCGTGGCCCTGTCGCAGCTTGCCCACCTCTTCGACGAGGCGTGACGTGAACTCGTCGTATACCGGTTCTTCCACATAGATGCGCTCCACCGCGATGCACGACTGGCCCGAATTGAACAGCCCGCCCCAGATCGCGCCGCCGACAGCCCGCTGCATCGGAGCATCGGAAAGAACGATCATCGCGTCCTTGCCGCCGAGTTCGAGGCTGACCGGGATCAGCCGTTCGGCACACCGGATTCCGATCTGGCGGCCAGTCTTGGTGGAGCCGGTGAATTGCACCATGTCGGCCAGATCCACGACGGCTCTGCCGGTCTCACCTCGCCCAGTCGCGCAGGCCAGGACCGGCGGTGCGCCGATTTCCTCATTCCATCCGCGGACGGCCTCGGCCCAGGCCAACGGGGTTTCCTCCGACGGTTTGCTGAGCACGGTGGCCCCCGCCATCATCGCCTGCGGGATGTCCAGCATCGGCATCGCGAACGGATAGTTCCACGGGGTGATCACGCCGACGAGTTCGTAAGGGCGGTAACGGATTCTGAGATTCTTGGTCAGCGACGCGGGCCCGTGGGGGCGGCGGGTCTCGTCGGCCAGGAACTCGGCACCGTGCTTGGTGTAATAGTTGATGACTTCCATGCAGACCATCAGCTCGATCTGCGCGTCACCCCACGACTTCCCGGCCTCGCGGTGGAGCAGACCAAGAATGTGATCCTGGTTGTCGACAATCCAATCGAGCCAATTGCGAAGGTGCCGGGCGCGCCCCTGCGGCCCCAGCGCCTCCCAGGCGGGCTGCGCCGCGCGCAACTTGGCGGCAAGGTCACTGACCTGATCGGCCGCCATATCGGCAACGACACCGACGATCGAGCCATCAGCGGGGTTCTGGACTTCGAGCTTTCCCTCGGTACTCAACGTCATCCTTCCAGGCGAAGTGCGGTCGTCGGGCACATCATCACGGCCTGTTCCACCGCGCCTCGCAGATCTTCGCCCGGCTCGGGATTGACCACGGTGACGACGTCCTTGTCGTCCTCGATCTCGAAGATGTCCGGGGCCGCCAACAGGCACTCCCCGTGCAGCTCGCACCGGTTCGCGTCACGAATGACCTTCACGTGTCTCACTCGCCCGATTCGTCAAGCCGGAGTGATCGCGACCGGCAGCTGATACACCCCGCGTGAATATGCGTCGCGGACATACTCGATATCGCCAGCCGGCGTGATGTCCTTGGTCCGCTTCAGCAGCTCCTCGAGAAGAATTTTCATCTCCAGTGAGGCGACGTGTTTGCCCAGGCACTGGTGGGGGCCACGCCCGAAGCTGACGTGCGGATTCTTTTCCCGGGCAAGGTCGAACGTATTGGGCTCATCGAGGGCTCGTTCGTCGAAATTGCCTGCGGCGAAGAGCATCAGCACGATGTCGCCCTCCTTGATCTGCTGGCCGCGCAATTCGTGGTCGCTCGTCGCGGTGCGCACGAGATGGGTGAAGGGCGAGGCGATGCGCACGATCTCCTGGATGGCGGTACCCGGAATATCGTCGGCGCGCTCACGCAGCCATGCCATCTGCTCGGGGTTGCGCATCAACTCATGCATGCCGTGCGAGAGTGCTGACCTGGTGCTCTCGGCGGCGCCGCTTGCCAGAAGGGCGACGTTGCCCATGAGCTCGTCCTCCGACACCACTTCGAGGCCGGCCTGCACCATCTGCGTGATCACATCGTCACCAGGCTCGCTGCGCTTGAGTTCTGCCAGCTCCACGGAGTAGTTCAGCAACGACATGATCGCGGTGAGGACGTACTCGAAGGATGGTGTGATGCGGGTGTCGAACGGTGCCGCGAAAGTGTCCACCCATTCGAAGAATTGCGCGCGCTGCCCCCGAGGGACACCGAGCACGTCACCGAGCGCCTCCATCGGCATCGTGTGGCCGATGTCCGTCACGAAGTTGAAGGTTCCCTTCGCGAGCGCCGCGTCGACGATGTTGATTGCGTACTCGCGAAACTTGTCCTCGAGATGCTTGACCATGCGCGGGGTGAACGCCTTGTTCATGACGCTACGTTGGCTGCGATGCTTGTCGCCGTCCATCGTCAGCATCGCCGGCTTTCCGCCAACCTTGGGATCGATCGGCGTCACCTTCCACATATTGACGTATCCGCGATCGGCCGCGTAGAGCTCCGAGTTCCGGTCGACGGCCCAGATGTCCTCGTGGCGGCTCAGGACCCAGGCACGGTCGACCAGCATCGGGTCGTCGAACTCCTGCAGGTAGCACGGCTGCTCGTCGCGCAGGTATTTGTATTGATCCAGCGGCAGCCCGAACGTCGTCGGATCGCCGTTGGCGTAGGTGTCGGCATCCAGGACGCGAATGTCGGGCTTTGCGGTGGTCATACGGGCTCCTATCCGGATCTCAATTGCGGGAGGTGAGACTCGCGGACCGCGAGCCGATGACCTCCAGAAAACTTTTATGAGTCGCGTGGTCTCAATTATGTGCGCTTGGCCCGGGCAGTGTCAAGCATCACAGCCGAGGAATGGGGGACCTCGCAGTTGTGCCGTTCATCCGCTAGCGGGCGGAACGATCGATCGCAGCCGCTGAATCTCCGGGCGATGAAAGCCAACCCTGCCTGACATAGTGGTCTCGAGAAATGACGGACAAGGACCGCGAAGATACTATGACGATGTCAAGCGCCGCATATGTGTGTCGCCATAAGGTCCCGATGCGCTGGCTGAGCCGGTGCCTGAGCAATATAGACGTAGATCGCAGCGATAACGATCGTTTACATCCATCCGTGCCAACTGCTATCATCGATCCAAGTGCAGCAGCGAAGCTGCCGGCCTGAAGGAGAGTCATGGGATTTCCGCTGCCAAAAGAAACGGCTTTGCAGGGCGCCTTCACGCCCATGCGGTTCGAAGCCACTGTCGAGGAGTGCATCGTCAGCCAGGGGGAAATCCCCAAAGACCTCGCCGGCGGTTACTACCGGGTGGGCCCGACCTGGAAACGTCCGACCAAGCAGGGCACTAACCCGCTGCTGAGCATGGACGGCATGGTCCAGGCAATCACGTTCGAAAACGGACGGGCAGACTTCAGAAACCGCTGGGTGCGGACGCCAAAGTACCTGCTGGAGGAGAAGCACCAGCGCGGCATGTTCGCCTGGACCGATGGCGAGTTTCACGACTGGCGCGACTTCGCCTATGGCGACGTCGAACGCGACGCCTACAACCGGCACACCCCACAGGGCGTCAACAACATCAACGTATTTCCATTCGCGGGTCAAATGCTGGTCTCCAGCGAGCAGGGCGGAGCACCGATCGCGATCGATCCGATCACCTTGGAAACCAAGGGCATCGTCGACTGGTCGCCATCCCTGTCGCCCGGCCTGCACGAGCCCGTGGCGTTCGGCGACTGCGCGTTCGCCGCCCATCCGAAGTGGGATCACGACACCGGGGTGCTCTACGGCTGGACGTACCGCGACACCGCGCCGTTCGTCACCCTGCATACGGTGCACCCCGACGGCCGCGTCGACAGCCGTGAGCTCTGGGATGCACCGTATAACACCGTCGCGCATGACATCTGGCTCACGCCCGAGTGGATGGTGATGCCCTTCCAACCCTTCACCGTGAGCAAGGAGCGCATTGCCAAGGGCTTGGGAATCTGGGGTTGGGAGACTGAGCTGCCGATCGTGCTCGCGTTGATCCCGCGCGATGACCACGACGCCGACATTCGTTGGATCACAACCGAATTGCCGCCGCAGTATGTGATGCACACGATGCAGGCCAATGTGAAGGACGGCAAGCTGATCCTTGACGCGCCGATCTTCAACCGGCCGCCGTTCCCGTTCGAACAGGACTTCGCCGAGGGCGACGACATCGCGCTGTTTTTCTCGATCGCAGCCAGCAAATTGGGCCGGTGGACCGTCGACCTTGCGACCGGGGCGACCAAGAGTGAGCTGCTTTCGGATCGTCCGAGTGAACTGCCGAAGGTCGACGAGCGGTTCTACGGCAAGGGCTACCGATGGGGCTACCAAGTCGGCGGTGTGGTCAAGCGCAACGGCATGTCGATGAACAGCCTCGTTGCCACCGACATGGAGACGCTGTCCGAGCAGGTCTATCAGATCCGGGCCGGGGAGCCGGCGGCGGTGTTGGAGGCGAGCTTCGCGCCTCGCAGCATCGATGCGCCCGAGGGCGACGGCTATGTCATCGTCCCGGTGTCGTGGTGGGGCGAGAAGCGGGGCGAGTACTTGATTTTCGACACCGACGACATCACCACGGGACCGATCGCCACCATTGAGCTGCCGTTCGCGTTCGGGTGGACTCCGCACGGTCACTGGATGGATTTCCGCGGGTGACCCGCGACGACCAGATTCTCGCCGCTGCCGAGAAGCTGTTCTTTGAGCGGAGCTTTGACGGCGTCGGCGTCGACGAGATCGGAAGGGTGGCCGGGACCAGCGGGTCGGCGATCTACCGCCACTTCCCCAGCAAGGACGCGATTCTGGCGGCGCTGTTCGACAGGATTCTTGACACGCTGCTGGTTCGGGTGGGCGAGCCCGATCCGGATCCGCAAGCGGACCTCGAAAAACTGGTGCGATCGTTCGTCAGCCTCGCCAAGAGCCATGAGCGTCTTGTTTCGATCTGGCTTCGCGAGCAACGGTCGTTGGCCCAGCGCTATCGACGGGAACACGACCGTCGTCAGCGCCAGATCACCGAACGGTGGATCCGCTGTCTGCGACGGTGCTATCCCGGACGGTCGACGGAGGAGATCACCACGGCGACCCGCGGTGTGCAGCTGCTGCTGCTATCAGAGGCGCTGCGTCCACCGCGCGGACGTCGGGCGAAGCAGGCCGAGGATCTGCTCGTGCGGTTGGGGTTGTCGGCTTTCGCGGCGCTGGAGCCGGCCGCCACGCCTATTCTGCGGTAAGGAATTTGGTCAACGACGAATCGAACGCGTCGGCCGCCTCCAGCATCGGATAGTGCCCGCAATCGGGAATCTCCACGAGCTGGGCGTCGGCCAACTGCTGCTGAAGCCAATGCGCGCCCTTCGCAGATTGCACCGGATCTCCTATGCCGATGATCTGCAGCACAGGCTGGGTGACACGCGGAACGTCGGAGAGCAGGTCGGTGGTGAGCAGCGACCGATAGCAGGGCACCGCGGACCACGAAGGCATCTGCAACGAGCACCTCACCAGCCAGTCGACCACGCGGGCTTCGGGCTCGTTTCCGAAGCCCGACTGGATCGTCCGATACCTGGCCGCGAATCGATCCTCTCCCTCGTCGGCGATCATCGCCTCGAGCATCGGCTCCGGAGGGGCGCCGAACGGAAAACCGGGGCCGCGGCTCGCGCGCACCGCGTTCGAGCCGACGAGG
>JBKOYU010000298.1:0-3064 GCA_046725575.1 Actinomycetota bacterium
GTATGCGCCCGTGTTGGCCAAGCGGGGGTCCGCGTCGGTGTCGGTACGGCGGGTCCAGGCCAGGTAGTCGAGGAACACCGATCGGGTCACAGCGGGTGGATCGGGCACGGAGCCGTCGTGGGTGAGGAATCGCGCGAGCTGGCGGGTGGCGCGAACCCATTGGGTCAGGGTTCCCCAGGACATGGTGGCGGTGGTGAGTTGTTGTCGCGCAAGGTCTTTGACGGCTGCTTTCAGCCACGGCACCGGCACCGACGACCAGTCGATCGCGGTGTGCGTCGACCCCGATTGCGTAGGGTCGAGGACGAATTCGAATCCGTCTCGCCAGTGCCAATGATCGCCCGCCCACGGGTCGGGATTGGTTGCGCCGTCGAGAAGTCGGAAGAAGCGTCGGATGTACGGTGCGCATAGCGAGTCGAACGAGCTCGTGTAGGGCCAGTGTTGTCGGCAGAGCAGGAGCCAATCTTTCACGGGCCGTTCGGTCAGCGACTCCGCGATGCGGCCGTCGGCCGTATCGATCAGCACCATCAGGACGCGGCGGAGGCTGGCGTTGGGCGTCCAGTCGCCCCTGCCGACCTTGGTGGCCACAACGAACCGGATCTCGTCGGCAGCCGTCGGTGGGAGCCTCCGGAAGTCGACCACCTGGATGGAGGGGCGGCCGCGTGGCGGGCCTACCGGTGTCGACCCGGTCTTGGCCCAGGCGTTGAAGTCTGCGGGCTGGCCGGCGCGGAACCATTGGAAGTAGTGCGCGTAGCACAGCCCGGATGTGGCGGTGGAGTTGGCGCGGGGGCCGCCCAGCCAGTACCTCTGGCCGTCGCAGCCGTCGACCGCGCACGGGTCCACAGCCTGCCTGCGGCGGTCCCCGGGCACCTCGACCACCTGCCAGGTCGGTTCGCACCACGGCCCGTCGGGTACCCGCAGTGTGCGGCGGAGTGCTGCGCGGGCGGATTCGCTGCGGGACTCACCTCGTGTCATCGCCAGCCCCGTTCTGCGGTGGCCGCCATACGAGATGCTCGGTGCGACGCAGTCGCTCGGCCAGATCATCGCTTGCGAGGTGGATGTATACGTCTGCGCTGGAGGCGTGCGATTGTCCGAGCCGGGCGGCGATCTCGGCGGCCGTCCAACCTGCCCGTGCCAGAGCCGTGGCGTGGGTGTGCCTCAGCGTGTGGGGATGCAGGTCGTCGATGCCGGCGGACGTGCCGATTCGATCCACGAGCTGGTAGGCGTTCGAATACGACAGAGGGCCGCCCACCGGAGGCCGGGACAGGTTCACGAACACGTAATCACTGTCCACATCGGCGATTTCACCGAGCAGGTAGGCGGCGTACAGGTCGAAGAAGCGCCTGGATGCGTCCACGGTGAACTGCGCTCGCTGCTTTGACAAAGCCCCGTTTTCGTTGTCCTCCCGCCGGCAGACCTGCACTCGTCGGCGCATCGGGTCCAGATCGCCGTGCCGTAGCCCCAACGCCTGCCCCACCCGCAGCCCCAGGTCATAGAGTGCCGAGAGCAGCAGTCGGTCTCGGTCTGTTGATGCTGCCCCCAGTAGCCGGCCGAAGTCGGTCTCGGAGTCGATCACCTGCACCGTCTCCGCAGCAGACTTGCCCGGCCTCGTCAAGCGTGACACCTCACTGGGGCGGCGCTGCTCGACGTGCGCGAGGAAGTTGTGGGACCGGCGCGGGAGCCGCGACGGGTTGCGGGTCAGCACCAGCTCAGCCGGTCCTCGGCCTTCTACGCGGTGGAACTCGTAGAACTCACGGACACCCGCGCTGACAGCCTTCACCGTTGCTGCTGATCGGCTGCCACGCCACGTCTGCAGCGGCGGCAACCCCACCGACAGTGCACCGACGAAGTCGCACAGTTCGTTGAAGGCGACGGTGTCCCAAGCGATTCCGCGTGCCGAGAGCCAGCGGTAGAACAGGCTCAGATGCCGCGCGTAGGACCGGACGGTGTTCTGGGACCGTCCCACAGCCCGCAACCAGTGCAGGAACTGCTCGATCTCGACGAGGGGCAGCCCGCAGCCGTCTATCACCGTCCACGACGCCTGGCCGTGCACGGTCACCGGCGCCGCCTTCACTCCGCATCCCCGGTGTCCTCGGAGCGCCGCGGCGGCTGGACTTCGATACCCGGCTGGAGCCGCTGCTGCTCGTCGCGGGGCGGCAGAGGAGCTGCCGCTTGGACATCGGTGGGCAACGCCCCCGGCAACCATTTCATCGCGCGCTTGCGCCACGACACCAACTGCGCCTGGACTCTGACCATGGGGACCTCGAATCTGTCCCAGTCCACACCGGGGGCGCTGACCCAGATCCTGACAACCTGTAAGTCGGTGAGTTTGTCGTAGTCCCAGGTCAATTCGCAGTGCGTGGGATCGCCGACCAGACCCAAGGTTTCGGAGTCCTGGTTGCAGAACGCCGTCCGTCGCGCGTTGGTTGGTTCCAGCTCGTTGTGGTGGATAGTCATGTAGGTCTTGCCGCGGCTGCTGATCTCGGGCCACTGAAACGGCTTTGACACCGCATGGCCAGGTGGGTGCATGCCGTGCGTGCTGAGCCACACATCGGTGCACGCCGCAGTGGTGGCGGCAACGTAGGCGCCGCGGCCGAGCGGATGCATCGTGGTGCGTAGGTGGGCGGAATGCCGTTGCGCGAGGGCGTTCCAGTCGTCGACGGCAGCAAGGAGTAAGGCTCCGACCCCGATCGTGACCTGTCGCAGCACCCTGGCCGCTTCTTTGCGCGATACCGGGCGGTCCAGCGGGCCGGGGTTGTCCGCGAACGCTGCCACACCTTCACCTTTCGGTCGAAAATCTTGCATAGAATCGTGCTGACCGTGGTAAGGTTTTGGACGCGCGCCACGCCGTAACACGTATCGTGTCCGCGCCGAGAGGACATGAATGAGACCGCGCGGTATTTGTCACACTAGCCACTCCCGTCGCAGGCTGGTAAGGTGCGGAAATTCGGAAATCGCAGATCACGCGGTGTTTCTGCGTGGTTTCAGCCTGGCAGCGGGATAGTGTCGAGAGACACGCACCGCGACGGATGTGGAGGCTGTCTCTTATACACATCTGACGCTGCCG
>JBKOYU010000314.1:0-8592 GCA_046725575.1 Actinomycetota bacterium
GTACCGGAATGAGGAAGGCGCTCAGCATGCCGATGAAATGGCCGACCGGGGTGCCGGTGAGCTGGCGGCCGCGGTCGGCCGGGTAATTCTCCAATAGCTGGCGTGTCTCGAAACCCAGGGTCTGATGACTGTGCACGACGCCTTTCGGGTTGCTTGTGGTCCCGGAGGTGAACGCGATCAACGCCGGGCCGGCAGGGTCGGCGGCGAGGGTGCCGTCCAGCGGTTCGGCGTCCAGCAACTCGTCATAGTCGCGGCCCACCAATCCGACGATCGGGATGTCCACGCAGAGGTCGGGCTGAAATTGCATGCGCCCGAACTCTTCTGCCGTGATGAAGACGCGCGGCTTGGCCGTGCCGAGGATGATAGTGAGTTCCTTGCGCCCGTAGAAGTGCACGATTGGCACGGTCACGGCGCCGAGAAACGTCGACGCCCAGAAGGCCGCGGCGGCCTCCATCCAGTTCGGTAGTTGCAGGGCGATCACATCGCCGGGACCGACACCCCGTTTGCGCAGACCGTTGGCCAGCCGGCGCGCCTCCATCTCGACGTCGCGGAAGGTGCCGGCGAAGGGTCGTACATCGGAGTGCACCCAAAAGCCGGTGTCGGGACTGGCCTGCAGTCCGCGCGCGACGAGATCGCCGAGGGTGTCTTGTCTCCACCACCCCTCTTCCGCGTAGCGTTTGGTCAGCTCGACAGGGATTTTCCGCATTTCCCTCTACTCTTCGCGCAAGCGGCTCATCGCCGATGCGGCGGCGGCCTCCAGTCCCGAGGCGATGCTATTCTCCGGCAGAGAGAATGCCAATACCGCAGACGGAGAATGATTGATGGTCGACCTCGACTGGGACGACGGCCTGGCGATCATCACCATCGACAGGCCACACGCCCGCAACGCGATCTCACTGGAAACGATGGACCAGTTGGACAAGGCGCTCGACGGGGCGGAAGGCGCTCAGGCGTTGGTCCTCACGGGCGCCGGTGACCGCGCGTTCGTCTCCGGGGGCGACCTGAAGGAACTGGCCGCGTTGCGCACCGAATGGGACGCATCAACCATGGCCTTTCGCATGCGGTCGATCTGCGATCGGATCGCCGGGTTCCCCACACCCACGATCGCCGCCCTGAACGGCCATGCACTGGGCGGCGGCGCCGAGTTCGCGGTGGCGGCCGACATCCGGCTTGCCGCCGACGACATCAAGATCGGCTTCAATCAGGTGACCCTGGAAATCATGCCGGCGTGGGGCGGCGCCGAGCGGCTGGTCGCGTTGGTGGGTTACAGCAAGGCGCTGCTGCTGGCCGGCACGGGCACCGTGCTCGACGCCGCCGAGGCTGAGCGGATCGGCCTGGTGGACAAGGTGTTACCGCGGGCATCCTTCAACGACGACTGGCGGGGTATCGCCAGGGCCTTGGCCAACCGCCCCGCCGGCGAGATCAAACGCGTCATGAAGGGCGTCTCCGCGACGGAGGCAGTCGCGGCCTTCGCACGGCTGTGGGTGTCGGACGAACACTGGGCCGCCGCAGACAAGGTGATCAAGCGCGGCAAGTAGCCAGGTTTTGCCGCGAAACTGTATTCCAGCAGAGAAAGTTCAAGTAGAGGCCTGCTGGAATACAGTTTCGGCGCGCAGGGTCAACCCATTTCGCGGATCGGGTCGCTGCCGTCCCAATTCGCCGCGGCGTCGCGAATGAACTTCGCGCTGGCGGCTTGCGCATCCGTGAGTTCGGAGATCTCGAGGATCGTAGCCGGACTGTTCGGCGGCTCGACATAGGCGAAACGGACGCCGAAACCCTCGCCACCGAACCAGACGACCGGCCAACCGGCGTCCTCGACCGCCTTCATGGTGGCCTCGAAATCCTCTGCCCAATAGGCCAACTGGTGATAGCCCGGGCCATTGGCCGCGAGGAACTCGGTGAAGACACTGGGCGTGTCGTCCTCCTGCTGGATCAGCTCGACCTGCAGTTCGCCGCTGTTGGACAGCGCCAGCGACAGCGTGGTTTCACAGGGTTTACCGCGGTAGAGCGCGCTCATCGGCAGTCCCCGCATGACCAGCCACGGACCAACGCCCAGCTCGACCCAGCTTGCAAGCGCTTGGTCGAGATCGGTGACGACGTAACCGATCTGACGAATGGGGCCTGGAAGGACGCTCATGCTTCTCCCGTCGGGTGGACGACGACGCGCGGTGGTCCCTGCGACTTGCGCGCCTGATCGATCGCATCGGGCACCTCGTCGAGGCCGATCGCCTTGCCGATGCTGGGCAACGGATCGAGACGACCGTCGACGACCGCGTCGAGTGTGCCGTACCAGTCGACCGGATGCGGGCCGCCGCCGAACTGGATCGTGACGCCCTTGTGCGTGGCCTCGTCACGTGCGCGGGCCGCAACCTCTTCCAAGAGGGGACCGTTGCGCGCGATCAATACGAGATTCAGTCCGCGCGCTGCCAATTGGTCGGCCAGGCTGGCGCCGATGCCTTCTGACGCGCCGCCGATGACGGCCCATTGACCGTACTTCTGCGCGAATTCGGTCATATCCGTCCCTTTGCGGCTTCGGCGGCGAAATCGCCCCCGGTCAGCGTTCTCGCGGTCCGGGACACCCGTTCGTGGATCCGCCAGCCGTCAGGGGTACGGACGAATACATCGTCGTAATGCCCAAGGGCGTCAACCCAATTGGTGGAGTCGTCGTGCTGCAGCATCAGCACAGCGTGGACGTACGAGCGCACCGTGGCCCGATCCCCGTCGACATTGATGACGAAGTTCGACATGCGGTGGTACGTCGGCCCCATGTTCTCGTGCAACTGCCTCATGAGGTCGGTGAGCGCGTCCGCGCTGGTGAAGCGTCCCAGCTGTTGGTAGTCGACGTCGATCTCGTCGGTCCAGCAGCTGCGCAACAGCGGCCAGTCCTTGGAGTCGATTCCGGTGGCGTAGCGGATCAGCATCTCGGCGATCTGCTCTTTGTCGGCATCCACACGGCGAGGCTATTAGATGAGTTAGACTCGGGTCAACTATGAGAACTATGGAAAATAGTTGCGAATGGCCGAGATAGCGAAGACACCGATTGCTGACCAAGGTCAGCGCCGTGCGTCGTTCCTTCGGGCTCGTTCGCATGAGACAAAGCGATCGCTGGTCCAGGCGGCGATGGCGTTGTGGCGCGCGAACGGGTACGCCCGCACAACAGTGGCCGACATCTGCCGGGCGGCGGGCGTGTCGAAGGCGTTGTTCTACTTCTATTTCCCGCGCAAGGAGGACGTGCTGTTCGAGGTCGGCGTGCTGTCAACTGATGATGCACGCCGCGCGGCAACCGAGATGCTGGCCAAGCCGTACGACGTGCCGGCCGTCATCGCGGCCATGCTCACCAGTCTCGAGAACACGATGCGAAGTAGCCCACCTGAACTCATCATCGAGGCGATTCTCGAGGGCTACCGCCAGGCCCTGGCCGGCCACGACCACTTAGAGAGGACGTCGTTGATCTTCGCGGAGGTGTTCGAGCGCGCGCAGCAGGACGGCAAGCTGCCTGAGCACATCGATGTCGCACACGTCGCGAATGTGGCGCAGTCACTCGTCAGCGAGGGCGCGCGGCATTGGGCGGCAGGCGCCTACGGCGCCCGGTCGTTCGCCGACGTCGTCGGCCGCGACATCACCGCCCTGATCGCGGGCTACAGCGCAGCTAGCGCCGCGTCGTAGTTGGGCTCCTGAGCGATCTCGGGCACGAGCTCGGTGTACGCGACGTTGCCGTCCGCACCGATCACCACGATGGCCCGCGCAAGGAGCCCGGCCATCGGCCCGTCGATGATGGTGACGCCGTAGTCCTCGCCGAAGCTGTCGCGGAACGCCGATGCCGTCGTGACGCTTTCGATTCCCTCCGCGCCACAGAATCGCTTCTGCGCGAACGGCAGATCCTTCGAGATGCACAGAATGGACACACCGCTTGCGGCTGCGCGCTCGTTGAAGGTCCGAACGCTGGTCGCACAGACAGGTGTATCGAGGGACGGAAAGATGTTCAGCAACACGGGATTGTCGCGAAACTGCGAACTGTTCACCTCGCCGAGATCCGTGCCGGTCAGGGTGAAACCGGGAGCCGGCGACCCGACGGCCGGCAGCTCGCCGACTGTGTTGATCTGATTTCCCCGCAAGGTTATCTGCGCCATGCGCACAGTCTGTCAGGGCGGGCGGCAGTCCGCACCACCGCATCGGTTCTCTCTAGACGAGAACGTTATTTCCGGTTATCGTCAACGGCGTGTCGACACAGCAGATAGCGCTCGCGCCGGAGATCTCCACCTGGCCTGACGAGAATCCACAGCTGAGAGGGAGCAAATGCGCCAAGTGTGGCGCCACGACCTTCCCCGTCCAGCAGCGCTGCCCCAAGTGCAGCGCCGGGGAGATGTCCGACGTGCTGCTGCCGCGGCGCGGCACCCTCGTCGCGTGGACCACCCAGGGCTTCCCGCCGGGCGCACCGTACAGGGGCCCGACGGGTAAGGACTTCGTCCCGTTCGGCGTCGGCCTGGTGCAGCTCGACGACGTGATCCGCGTGGAGGGCCGGCTCACCGAGAACGACCCGGCCAAGCTGCGGTTCGGCCAGGAGGTCGAGCTGACCATGGTGCCGTTCACCACCGACGAGGAAGGCAACGAAATCGTCACGTTCGCCTTCCAGCCCGTCTGAGTCGAGAGGACACTTCAAGAGATGAAAGACGTCGCGATCATCGGCGTGGGGCTTCACCCGTTCGGCCGGTTCGACAAGACCGCCATGGAGATGGGCGCCGAGGCGATCCAGTCCGCGCTCACCGACGCCGGCGTCGACTGGAAGGACATCCAGTTCGGCTTCGGCGGCAGCTACGAGGTGTCCAACCCCGACGCGGTGACCCGGCTCGTCGGCCTGACCGGCATTACCTTCGCCAACGTCTTCAACGCATGTGCGACCGCGGCCACCGCCATCCAGCAGACCGCCGACACCATCCGGTTGGGCAAGTACGACATCGGCATCGCCATCGGCATGGACAAGCACCCGCGTGGCGCGTTCACCGACGATCCCGCGAAGCTCGCGCTGCCGCAGTGGTACGCCGAGAACGGCCAGTTCGTCACCACCAAGTTCTTCGGCATGAAGGCCAACCACTACATCCACAAGCACGGCATCTCGCAGGCGACGCTGGCCAAGGTCGCAGCCAAGAACTTCCGCAACGGAGCGCTGAACCCGAATGCCTTCCGGCGCAAGCCGATTCCGGAGGGCGAGATCCTGAACTCGGCCGTGCTGAACTACCCGCTCACTCAGTACATGTTCTGCGCACCCGACGAAGGCGCGGCGGCGGTGATCATGTGCCGCGGCGACATCGCGCACCAATTCACCGACAAGCCCGTCTACGTGCGTGCCACCGAGATCCGCACCCGCCGCTACGGCGCCTACGAGGTGCACGCCACGTCCGCGCCGCTCGAAGAGGACTCCTCGCCGACCGTGTACGCGGCCAAGGCCGCCTACGAGGCGGCAGGAATCGGTCCCGAGGACGTCGACATCGCGCAGCTGCAGGACACCGATGCGGGCGCCGAGGTCATCCACATGGCCGAGACGGGGCTGTGCGCCGATGGGGAGCAGGAGAAGCTGCTCGCCGACGGCGCCACCGAGATCCACGGTTCACTGCCGATCAACACCGACGGCGGGCTGATCGCCAACGGCGAGCCGATCGGCGCCTCGGGCCTGCGGCAAGTGCACGAGCTGGTGCGCCAGCTGCGCGGCGAGGCCGGCGAGCGGCAGGTTCCGGGCGACCCGCGGGTGGGGCTGGCTCAGGTGTACGGCGCGCCGGGCACCGCATCGGCGACGATCCTGAGCCTGTGAGAACCAGATCGCCGATTCGGAGCCCGGGTGCGGAAACTACGTTCTAAGATCTCGGAAATGATGTTTCCGCCTGCGCCCAGATGGACCAGGCCGTTGCTCGCCATAGTGTCAGCAACGGCGCTGGCGGCCGCCTGCTTTACCGTCGGCACCGCGACCGCGGCCGCCGACGAGGACCCGCCGCCTCCGCCGATGCACACCGTCCACTACACGGTGTGGGCGGAGCAGCCGTTCAACGTGTCGATCTACTACCGCGACGCCGACCCGCTGAACTGGGCCGACTACAGCCACAACCCGTATCAGTTCAGCCCCAAGGTCGAAGCCGATGTCGGCCCGAACCAGCAATGGAACCTCGACGTTGGGCTGGCTAACCCCGACGAGTGGGCGATGGTGGTCGCGAGCACCGGCGGGGGGTCGACGAAGTCACCCAACATCCACTGTGCGCTCGCGGTGGACGGCGTGGTCGTCGCCACCCATCAGGGACCGAAGGGCGCCCTCTGCTCTATTCGGAATTGGTGACGGCCGCCCGGCCACCATGGGCCGGAAGCGGTTCACCCTCTAGCCGGCGGAGCCATTCCTCGCAGTACTTGAACGTCTCGGCGTGACCGGAGGACATGCCGAGCGCCCGCTCCATCACGATGGCCTGTGACACGCTCGTCGCAAAGACCGTCCAGACGACGGGCGGGACATCCGAAGTGCCGATGCCGTAGCGCTCCAGTGCGTTGGCGATGGCCCTGTTCTGCTCCTCGCGGAAACGTTCGGCGTAGTAGACGATTTCGGCCCGCAGCGCCTTGCGATGGTTGGCCAGGCCCATGAACTCCATGGTCAGCCGGGTGGCCTCCGGCATGGTGCTGAACCTCCACAGCGCCCACAGCGGCTGCGGCGACTCCAGCGCCGTGCGCAACACGCCGAGCCCCTCCTCGGCCCGCCTGCGGAACACCTCCAGGAAGAGATCCTCCATGGTGCGGAAGTAGTAGTGCACCAGCTGGGGCTTGAGCCCGGCCCTCTCGGCGACGCGGCGCGATGTGACCGCGGCGTAGCCCTCCTCGATGAGCAGCTGCTCGGCGGCATCAAGCAGCACGCCGCGATTCTTCGCGTCCGGCGCTCCGATCCTTCGCGCCGATGCCATGCCACCTCCTCATTCCTTCTGTCCACACGGTTGACACGCAGATGTCAAACGCCAGACCGCGGTGTCACCTTGACCGTGACTCTACCCTCATGCTAAGCAGGTGCTCAGCACATTTCATTTCTCGCACATTCGGCACGGTGCGGCATCCAGCCATCGCACAACCATGGGTTCCGGGAGGAAGCGCTCCACATGACCACCGATTACGACTCCGTCGACTACTTCACCGACCCGTCGTTGGTTCCCGATCCGCATCCATATTTCGACTACCTGCGCGCCAAGAACCCAGTCAGCTGCCCAATCAACAACGGGGTGCTGGCCGTCACCGGCTGGGAAGCGGCGAATGCCGTCTATAAGCCGGAACGTTTCGCGGCCGCACGCGCGTACTTGATGGCGTTTTCGACGGCCTCGCTGCCGGTGTTGAACAGCGCTGTGCGCTTCTCGTGATCCCCCGGCGTGAGCCGGTTCAGGATTTCGGCGACCTCGAGATAGGGCTCGTAGGGCGTGGCGAGGAAGCAGGTGTGGGTGAAACGCGCGAGCTGCGCGGACGCACGATCGACGACTGCGGGAGCAGCGTTACCCACCGTGGTGACCGCAATGCCGCTCCCCAGGTCGATGAACGAGTTGCCGTCCACGTCGACAAGCACACCGCCACCGGCGGCGGCCGCGTACACGGTCGAGCTGCTGCTCAAACCGGCCGGCAGCGCTGTCACCCGACGCCGGGCCAACGCTTGCGAGCGCGGTCCCGGCACCTCGGTGACAAGCCTGCGGACCTGTTCGAGACTCGGGCCGCCCACTGCCATGTCTACCGCCGTCATATGAGGTCGTCCTTCCGTTAGGTCGGCGCCAGCATAGGAAGGACTGCGACCGGCAGCGCATGTCCAAAATGGACACTAGATCGGCAAGAACTATCCAAATCTGCTATTGCGCTCCGATGCTGCGCACCCCGCACTTGGTGCCGCGTTCGAGCGACGGGCAAGTCAGGTGGGAGGGGCGACGCACATCGGCCCGGCGTCAGCCGACGGTGGTCGGTAATGCCAATGAAGCGATTGAGGTTCTAAATTCACCGGAATGCGGGCGGAGGTTGGCGGCGACGCGAGAGCGCGCACACCACCATCGGCTCCACAACCGTTATCGACGTCCCCCGACCAACACCATGGTGACGGTGGAATCCTTCGCCTCTTCGCGTTCCCGTCTGCGCGTTGGCCGAGTCCGCGCTTATCCCAAGCCGGAGATGATGACGCCGTTGCAGTCGGCGGCGGCCTGCCGCACCTTGGCCGCCTTCTGGTAGGCCTCAGACTCGTACCACGCACGGGCCGCTTCCACCGACTCGAACTCCAGGACGACGGTCTGGCTGCCGTGCCACGAGCCCTCGATCACCTGAGGCTTGTGGTCGACGGCGACAATCGTCGCGCCGTCCATCGCCTGCATGGCCAGCTTGCCGTACTCGGCCATACCGGCCGGGTCCTTGATGTCCTCGGTCAGGATGACGTATCCCTTTTGCTTGGCCGACTCAGTCATCGAATCTCCTTGGTCAGTCTTTGATTTCGCTGATGGCTTGCTCAGGGCAGTTCTCGATGGCTTCCTGCGCGGCGCTTTCCAAACCGGCGGGCACCTCCGACGGGTCGGCGACGGCGTATCCGTCGTCGGTCAGGCTGAACAC
>JBKOYU010000054.1:0-3587 GCA_046725575.1 Actinomycetota bacterium
CGGCCAGACCATGCCGGTCGGATGGAACTGGACGAACTCCATGTTGATCAGCGTCGCGCCGGCCCGCAGCGCCAGCGCGTGCCCGTCGCCGGTGTACTCCCACGAGTTCGACGTCACCTTGTAGGACTTGCCGATTCCGCCGGTGGCCATCACCACGGCCGGCGCCTCGAACAGGATGAAGCGCCCGCTTTCCCGCCAGTAGCCGAACGCCCCGGCGATCCTGTCACCGTCCTTGATCAGGTCGGTGATCGTGCACTCGTGGAAGACCTTGATGCGGGCCTCGTAGTCGCCGAACTCGGCCTTGTCCTCCTGCTGCAGCGAGACGATCTTCTGCTGCAGCGTGCGGATGATCTCCAGGCCGGTGCGGTCGCCGACGTGGGCCAGCCGCGGGTAGGTGTGGCCGCCGAAGTTGCGCTGGCTGATCCGCCCGTCCTTGGTGCGGTCGAACAGCGCGCCGTAGGTCTCGAGCTCCCAGACGCGGTCGGGGGCCTCTTTGGCGTGCAGCTCGGCCATGCGCCAGTTGTTCAGGAACTTCCCGCCGCGCATGGTGTCTTTGAAGTGGACCTGCCAGTTGTCCTTCGGGTTGACATTGCCCATCGCGGCCGCGCAGCCGCCCTCTGCCATCACGGTGTGGGCCTTGCCGAACAACGACTTACACACCACCGCGACCTTCAAACCACGTTCACGCGCCTCGATGACCGCACGCAAACCCGCGCCGCCGGCACCGATGACGACTACGTCGTACTGGTGCCGTTCGACCTCAGCCATAGACCCTCACTATTCGCCGTAAATGATGAAAACTATTCTCAGCCAATGAATCTGAGATCAGAGATGGTGCCGCTGGCCACCAGCATGATGTAGAAGTCGGTCAGCATGAGCGTGCCGAGCGTGATCCACGCCCACATCATGTGGCGATTGTTGAGCACACTGATCTGCGTCCAGAACCAGTACCGCACCGGGTGTTTCGAGAAGTGCTTGAGCTTGCCGCCGACAATGTGCCTGCAGGAGTGGCAGGACAGCGTGTAGATCCACAGCAGGATGACGTTGCCCGTCAAGATGACGTTGCCCAAACCGAGTCCGAAGCCCGACGGCGAATGGAACGCCACGATCGCGTCATAGGTGTTGATCACCGAGATGAGAACGGCGGCATAGAAGAAGTACCGGTGGCTGTTCTGGACGATCAGCGGAAGGCGGGTCTCGCCGGTGTATGTCGAATGTGGTTCTGCCACAGCGCATGCCGGCGGGGACTGCCATACCGAGCGGTAGTAGGCCTTGCGGTAGTAGTAGCACGTCAGGCGGAACGCCAGCAGGAAGGGCAGCGTGATGATCGCCAGAGGAACCAGCGGCGGAAACTCGGGAAGCCAGACGCCGAGGTGGCTGGATCCCGGCGCGCAGGATGCGCTGATGCACGGTGAATAAAAGGGCGTCAGGTAGTGGTAGTCCTCGACCCAGTAGGCGCTCTGCCACGATGCTCGGATGATGCCGTAGAGCAGGAACGCGGCAAAACCGAGGTTGGTCCACAACGTTGGCAACCACCACCGGTCGGTGCGCAGGGTGCGCTGCGGAATCTGGGCACGGCTCGGCGAAAAGACGCCGGTCGCCTTGCGGTCGGCGGTGGGTGCGCTCACTTTTCCCTTTCGGTGTGGTTACGTCCCGATCAGACGGCCGTGACGTTAGCCTGCGACTCCTCGGTCGTCCTCATCGCCCCAGAAGGCGGTGTCGTACGGGGTATCGGGGATGGGGATTTTCTCGGCGCCATGGTGGTGACGGGTTACGCCCCGGGTGAGCTCCAGCTCCTCGGCGTCGATGTCGAGCCGGTCGATGTCGTTGAGGATGCGTTCGGCGTCATTGACAATTCGACGGGTGGCGGGGCTGTCCCCGTACTTCGATGCCAACGCTGTCACGCACCGCCGGAGGCTTCCGATTAGCTCGTGCAGCTCGGTAAGTTCGGTAGTGCTCGACATTTGACCTCCTTGGGCTGAAGGGTGTCTCGGATCACAGTACGACACCCGATGTTAGTTACATCAGGGGGTTTGGAGTGAGACAGATCACGTCAATTGGGTGGAGGTAGCCAGATGTCCGACCAAGTTCTCAAGGAGCGTGCCGAGACATTGCTGGCCTTGCACCAGCCCGGCAATCCGGTGGTTCTGCCGACGGTCTGGGACGCCTGGTCGGCCAGGCTGGCGGTCGACGCCGGGTTCGTCGCACTGACTGTTGGCAGCCATCCGATGGCCGATTCGGTGGGCAAGGCGGATCAGGAGGGCATGACGTTCGACGACGTGGTCACCCGCGTCAAGCAGATCACCGCGGCCGTCGACGTGCCGGTGTCGGTCGACATCGAATCGGGCTACGGCCAATCACCCACCCGCCTGATCACCGGCCTGCTGGATGCCGGCGCCGTCGGCCTCAACATCGAGGACACCGTGCACAGCGAAGGCGGGCGGCTGCGGTCGTCCAGCGAGCATGCCGAGCTCGTCGGCGCCCTTCGCAAGGCGGCCGACACGACCGGCGTGCACGTGGTGATCAATGCCCGCACGGATCTGTTCCTTCGTCAGGACGGCGACGAAGCCGACCGGGTCGACCGCGCGATCGCGCGGCTCAAGGAGGCGGCGGCCGCGGGCGCCGATTCGCTGTACCCGGTGGGCTTTCACGACCCAGACACGTTGCGGCGCTTGGCAACTGAGCTACCGCTGCCGATCAACGCGATCGCGCTGCCCGACCAGTCCGACCCCGCGTCGTTCGGTCCGCTCGGGGTGGCCCGGATCAGCTTCGGCCCGTTCCTGCAGGGCGCGCTTTCCGGGCGTGCCAAGGAGATCCTGGCCCTTTGGGCTTAGCATTCCCGCGTGAGCGGTGACGACGACGGCAGCTGGCACGACCAGCAACCGGTAATAGTGGCCCCCGGAGTGGCCGGGGGACTGCTGTTGGTGCTGCTGGTGTGGGCGGTGATCCACACCGCCAACACATCGTCGAGGCGCGGGTAAGACGACGAATCCGGTGGAACCTCAAGGGTCCCACCGGATTCTGGCGTCCCGGGTGTTACTTGCTCTCGATCGCGATGCGCTGCGCCTCGGCGCCCTTGTGGGCACCGGCCACCCGTACGGTCAGCACGCCGGCGTCATACGACGCCGAGATCGCGTCGCTGGTGATGTGGGCGGGCAGCTTGAACGACCGCCGGAAGGACCCGTAACGGACCTCGCTGAGCGTGCGCCCGTCCTTCGCCTCCGAGTGTTCGTCGCGTCGCTCACCACGAATGACGAGCTGGCCCCTGTCGAGCTCGACGTTGACGTCCTTCTCGACGTCGACGCCGGGCAATTCAACCCGGACCACCGCGTCCTCGCCATCCTTGGCGATCTCGGCGGCTGGGCTGAAGCCCTTGAACCAGTCGTTGGCGGTGGCGGGGCCGAAGTAATCGCGCACCCAACGGTCGATGTCCCATGCGGGGCGAGCCCACAGCGTCACGTTGCTCATCGGTTGTGTCTCCTTGCTCTGTCGTGACCGGCACGACACCGGTCCACTACCTCCTATAACTTGAGTCGACGACGCTCATGTTCCAGCAGCGCGTTCGCCGTCAGCGAACCGGCTCACAC
>JBKOYU010001098.1:0-4335 GCA_046725575.1 Actinomycetota bacterium
GAGTACGCCCTTGTCTGGCTCGGCCCAAAGCGGCCTGGTCGGCCGACTGACTCCTAGACGACCCGCTCTATTTCAGCGCCCAGACTGAGCAGGTTCTCGACGAACAGCGGGTAGCCGCGATCGATGTGGAACACGTCGTGAACCTCGGTGTCGCCATCGGCGACCAACCCTGCCAGCACCAGCCCCGCACCAGCCCGGATATCGGACGACCACACCGGCGCGCTGGACAGTTGCGGGATGCCCCGCACGACCGCATGGTGGCCGTCGGTGCGGGCGTCGGCGCCCAGCCGGATCATCTCCTCGACGAACCGGAACCGGGCCTCGAACACGTTCTCCGTGATCATCGACGTGCCGTCGGCGATCGATGCCAGGCCAATGGCCATGGGCTGCAGATCGGTCGGGAAGCCCGGGAACGGCAGGGTCGCGACGTTGACCGCCTTGGGCCGCTCGTACTGGACGACCCGGAAGCCGTCGTCGGTCTGCGTGACGGTGGCGCCGGCGTCGTGCAGCTTGTGCAGCACCAACTGCAGGTGCTGGGGGTCGATGCCCGTCACCGAGATGTCCCCGCGTGTCATCGCGGCAGCGATGCCCCACGTAGCGGCGACGATGCGGTCGCCGATCACCCGATGCTCGGTGGGATAGAGCCGGTCGACCCCAGTGATCGTCATCGTTGGGGTCCCGGCTCCCGAGATCTGGGCGCCCATCTGGTTGAGCATCGTGCACAGATCGACGACGTCGGGTTCACGTGCGGCGTTGTGAATCGTCGTCACGCCTTCGGCGACCACGGCCGCCATCAAGATGTTCTCCGTTGCACCGACAGAGGGAAACTCGAGCTGAATCTCCGCGCCGTGCAAGTGATCCGCCTCGGCGACCACGCAGCCGTGCTCGATGTTGCAGCGCGCTCCCAGCTGCCGCAGGCCGGCCTGATGCATGTCCAACGGACGCGACCCGATCGCGTCGCCGCCCGGCAGCGCGACCTTGGCTCGCTTGCAGCGCCCGACCAACGGTCCGAGCACGCACACTGAGGCGCGGAACTGACGGACGGCGGCGAAATCCGCGTCGTACTTGGGTTCGTCGGGCGAGGTGATCCGCACGACGCCGCCGTCGAGCTCGACGGTTGCGCCCAGACCCCGCAGGACCTCCGCCATCAGCGGCACGTCCAGGATGTCGGGGCAATTGGTGATCGTGCTGGCCCCCTCCGCCAGGAGCGACGCCGCCATCAGCTTCAATACGCTGTTCTTGGCCCCCCCGACAGCAACTTCGCCCGATAACCGGTTTCCACCGGTCACCACGAATCGCTCGCTCACGCGGGTCAGTGTAAACAGCGGCATGGGACGGTGTCAGTTTCCCAGGCCACTCTGCCCGGTACGGTTTCACCATGGCAGTTCACCTGACCCGCATTTACACCCGGACCGGCGATGACGGGACCACCGGCTTGAGCGATTTCAGCAGGGTCTCAAAGAATGACGCACGACTCGCCGCGTATGCCGACTGCGACGAGACAAATGCCGCCATCGGTGTCGCGATCGCGTTGGGAAACCCTGGTGACCAAATTCGCAAGGTGCTGCGGCAGATTCAGAACGACCTCTTCGACGCCGGCGCTGACCTGTCCACCCCGGTGGTTGAGAATCCCGAACACCCCCCGCTGCGGATCACCGAGAGCTACATCGACCGGTTGGAGTCGTGGTGCGACGAGTTCAACGAACCGCTGCCGGCTCTGAATTCGTTTGTGCTGCCAGGGGGTACGCCGCTCTCTGCGTTGTTGCACGTGGCTCGCACGGTGGCGCGCCGCGCAGAACGCTCGGCGTGGCACGCCGTCGACACGCATAAAGACTCGGTCAGCGTGCTACCGGCCAAATACCTCAACCGGCTGTCGGACCTGCTCTTCATCTTGTCGCGGGTGGCCAACCCCGATGGCGACGTGCTGTGGCAACCGGGCGGATGAGCGCTTGCGCGAGGACCGAAAGGCCGGGCCCCGCAATCGATTGAATCAAAACGTCCGACGCCGTGCGCGCGGGGACGGCCGCGACTCTAGCCACGACAGAAATGCCGTCAACGCGCCGCGATCCAGCGCCACTTCATATCCCCGGCGACGCTCCGGGCTGGTGTCGCGCAGCTCCAGAACGACGATTTGGTCGGTCATGATGTCGAATTCGTCGCCCCGGGGCGAACGTCGCGAGACGATTTCCAGCCCGCGGCGGCTCAGCCTGCGGTCGGGCCACCAGCGCAGGCTGGACAGGCGGTAGAACCCGGCTTCCCCACCCTGGTAACGCATTACACCGTGGCGCCACCCATGCCCGCCGACCGCGGGGACATCCCGCAGGATGGCCGCCGTCCCGCCCACTTGGCGTAGCTTCCACAGCCGATAACTTAGTGCGGCGGAAAAAAACAGCAGTACACCGACCAGCGCGACCATCACCATCATGGACGCGCTCATCTGCGTTTCCCGTCGCTTCGCTCGCCCAGGTGCCGGGCCCGCTAGTCGATCTGGCCCAGGGCGCGAAGCCTCGCTCGGCCCTTGGCGGCGGTAGCGGGATCGTCAGATTCGGCGTCGCGCTGTGCGGCGGCCTCGTCGATCTCCGAATCAAATTCGGCGCTCTCGGCCAAGACCGTCACGCCTTGCTCGGTGACGGACAGAAAGCCTCCGTCGACCGCGATGCGCAGATCCTTCTCACCCTCGCGCTCGACGCGCACCATCGCGTCGTCGACCAGCTGTGCGACCAATGGGATGTGGTTGGGCAAGATGCCGATCTCGCCCGACGTGGTGCGGGTGAACAGGAACGTGCCCTGACCCGACCAGATCTTGCGATCGACAGCGACGATGTCGATGTTCAGTTCGGCCATCTCACATCACCTTTCGGTGCGGGCAAGGCCTAGCCATCCTTCTTCTCGCCCTCGTCCGACTTCGCGGAACCATTGCCGCCGCCCTCCAGCTCCACACCGAAGCTCTTAGCCTTCTTCGCCAAATCGTCCAAGCCGCCGATCAAGAAGAACGCCTGCTCGGGCACGTGGTCGAATTCGCCCTTGGTGAGCCGGTCGAACGCCTCGATGGTCTCCTTGAGCGGAACCGTCGACCCGGGCTGACCAGTGAACTGCTCGGCGGCCATCATGTTCTGCGACAGGAAGCGCTCGATACGACGCGCCCGCTGCACCAGCTGCTTGTCCTCTTCGGATAGCTCGTCGATACCGAGGATCGCGATGATGTCCTGAAGATCCTTGTAGCGCTGCAGGATCCGGATGACCTCTTGCGCAACCCGGTAGTGCTCGTCGCCCACCACACCCGGGTCGAGGATGGTCGAGCTGGAGGCCAGCGGATCCACCGCCGGGAAGATGCCCTTGGAGAACACCGCACGGCTCAGCTCGGTGGTGGCGTCGAGGTGCGCGAAGGTGGTCGCCGGCGCCGGGTCGGTGTAGTCGTCGGCGGGCACGTAGACGGCCTGCATCGAGGTGATGGACCGGCCACGCGTCGAGGTGATCCGCTCCTGTAGTTCACCCATCTCGTCGGCCAGGGTCGGCTGGTAGCCCACCGCGGAGGGCATGCGGCCCAGCAGCGTCGACACCTCCGAGCCGGCCTGAGTGAACCGGAAGATGTTGTCGATGAACAGCAGCACGTCCTGGCCCTGCTCGTCGCGGAAGAACTCGGCCATCGTCAACGCCGACAACCCCACCCGCATGCGCGTACCAGGCGGCTCGTCCATCTGGCCGAACACCAGCGCGGTGTCCTTGAGCACGTCGGCGTCGGCGAGCTCGACCCAGAGGTCGTTGCCCTCGCGCGTGCGCTCGCCGACGCCGGCGAACACCGAGGTGCCGCCGAAGTTGCGGGCGATGCGGTTGATCATCTCCTGAATCAGCACCGTCTTGCCCACACCTGCGCCACCGAACAGCGCGATCTTGCCGCCGCGCACATACGGGGTCAGCAGGTCGACGACCTTCAGCCCGGTCTCGAGCATCTCGGTCCGGGGTTCCAGCTCGTCGAACGCGGGCGGCTTACGGTGGATGGACCAGCGGTCGAAGTCTTTCCCGTAGCCCGGGTCGTCCAGGCAGTCACCCAGCGCGTTGAACACGTGGCCCTTGACGCCGTCGCCGACCGGCACCGAGATGGACGCGCCCGTATCCACGACGTCGACACCGCGGACCAGGCCGTCGGTCGGCTGCATCGAGATCGTCCGTACCAGGCTGTCGCCGAGGTGCAGGGCGACCTCCAGCGTCAGCGTCTTGGCGAGCTCCTCGTGGGTGATCTCGGCGTGCAGCGCGTTGAACAGTTCCGGCACCTGTCCGCGCGGGAACTCGACGTCGACCACCGGGCCGGTTATGCGTACCACGCGGCCGTTGGTG
>JBKOYU010000400.1:0-4201 GCA_046725575.1 Actinomycetota bacterium
CCCATAGCTGCTCAATTTGCGCGTGTTATTTCCTCGCAACCGCTTAGTTCAGAAACGCCTCAGGCTTCCGCGGCTGAAGGCTGCGAAGTGTCGCCCTTAGCGATTGGCCGCGGCCAATGCTAAGGGCAGAGTCCGTCAAAGACGGTCGTGTCGTCGATCCACCGGAATGTGCCGGGGGAGGTCATCGGCGAGTTGGGCCCGATGCGGCTTGCAACGATGATTGTCGCAGTGACAAGCGCAGTGGATTGAGGCTTTGTTTGGCGAGCTCGCCGAATCGAATCGATGGTCAAGATTTCCGCAACCAAATTGGCGTCAGCATGGGTAGACACCCCGTTTCGGACATGGAGCGGGGCCCGGATCTCCGGCGATGACCGGCGGGGCGGCGAAGGATGTCTGCGGTGCCGACGGCGGCGGGGTCCGGGTAATTGTCGCCGCGCCCCAGCCATTCGTGCTTGCTGTGCTTGCGTCAATGTCATTGCCCGAGTGGGCGACCGTCAGTGCGCCCATCGCGATGACGCCGCTGGCGCCGATCGCTACCGAGAGCGCCTTCACGCTCCCACGAAGACGGTGGAAGTTCATTGGCTCCATCATTTTCTCCTTACATCGTGGTTGCGGGTCAGGGAGCCTTTCCCCGACCCTGGATGCTGGCGCCGGGTCAGGCGCGGAATGATTGCTTGACCCACGCCCGGTTAGTGCTAAACCTGCTGTGTTCGACCGGGAAGTTCCTGGAAGTAGCGGCTACCAGTGTGTTTGACAAGCGATCTGTGTACGGATGGTCGCGATCGGCGACGAAAGAAGCCGGGCGTGGGACATGCCCAAGCCGCAGTTGAGCAGATCGCAGTCGGCTACTCGAGGAGCCGTTCGCCGGTAGTGGGTGAGAAGACGTGGGCGTGGCTGGGTTCGACCTGGACTTGGATGGTCTGCCCCTTTTCGGGTGGGCGGCGCCAGTCGACGCGCACGACGATGTCGTGGTGACGGCCGCTGATTGTGCTGTGTCCGAACAGGAATGCTTCGGCGCCGAGTTCTTCGACGACGTCGACGTCCACGGTCAGGCCACCGGTGTCGATGATCTGGAAGTGCTCCGGCCGCACCCCGAACACCACCTCGCGGCTGACACGGTCGCGCACCGTGTGTGGGAGGGCGAGGAGTTGGTCGCCGAGGCGGACGCCGCCGTCGGTCACCGGCAGGGTGAATAGGTTCATCGCAGGCGAGCCGATGAACCCGGCGACGAAGGTGTTGGCCGGGTTCCGGTAGAGCTCACGTGGCGGCGCGCATTGTTGCAGTACACCGCCTTTGAGGACAGCGACGCGGTCGCCCATGGTCATGGCCTCGACCTGGTCGTGGGTGACGTAGACCGTCGTGGTGCCCAGACGGCGCTGCAGTTGGGCGATCTGGGTACGGGTCTGCACCCGAAGTTTGGCGTCCAGGTTGGACAGTGGTTCGTCCATCAAGAAGACGTGGGGTTTGCGGACGATGGCGCGGCCCATGGCGACGCGTTGGCGTTGCCCGCCGGACAGGGCCTTGGGTTTGCGATCGAGAAAGGCGGTGAGATCGAGGATCTCGGCGGCCTCGGCCACACGGTGGCGGATCTCGGATTTGGGGACGCCGTTGATCTTGAGGGCGAACCCCATGTTGTCGGCGACGCTCATGTGCGGGTAGAGCGCATAGTTCTGGAAGACCATGGCGATGTCGCGTTCTTTGGGTGCCGTGTGGGTGACGTCGCGGCCTGCGATCATGATGCGCCCGCTGTCGACGTCGTCGAGGCCGGCGAGCATGCGCAGCGAAGTGGATTTGCCGCAGCCGGAAGGCCCGACGAGAACGAGGAATTCGCCGTCTTCGATGTGCAGGTCGAGTTGGTCGACCGCAGGGACCGTGGAATGAGGGAAGAGCCGGGTGGCATGGTCAAAGGTGATGGCGGCCATGAGTATTCAGAATCCCTTCACCGGCAGAACGTTTCGGCGGATGATCGGTGTGGGCGAGTCTGGTGTGAGAAGCCACGCCGCGGCGTCAGGTGGGATCTCGTTGGTGTCGGTGAGGGTGTCGCTGGCAAGCAGGACCGTGGATCCGGCCCCGATCGGGACTGGCCTATCGGATAGGTTGGCGATGCACCGGAAGACCCGGCCGCGTTGGAAGGCGAGCACGTTTCGCAGCGCGGGCCGCCACCGGAACTGCTGAGTGCGCAGATCGGGCAGCCGACGGCGCAGCCGCAGCGCGGCGCGGTAGAGCGAGAGCATCGAATCGGCGTCCGCGGATTCAGCGGCGACGGTGAAGGCGGCCCAGGCGTCGGGTTGCGGCAGCCACGGCTGTGCGGGGCGGGTGCTGAACCCGAACGGTGGTCGGGTGTCGTTCCACGGCAGGGGGACTCGGCAGCCGTCACGACCGCGCACGGTCCGTCCGGAGCGTTCCCAGGTGGGGTCCTGAAGGGCCTCCTCGGGAAGGTCGGTCACTTCGGGCAGACCCAGCTCGTCGCCTTGGTAGATGTAGGCGTTGCCGGGCAGGGCAAGCATGAGCAGTGCCGCGGCGCGGGCACGGCGGGTGCCCAACGCGATGTCGGTCGGTGTCGCGGTGTCGAAGACCATGGTCCGGGTGGAGGTTTCGGCGCGGCCGAAGCGGGTGACGTGGCGGGTTTCGTCGTGGCTGGAGAGCACCCAGCTCGGCGGCGCGCCGACCTGGTCGAGCGCGGACATGGTGGTGTCGATCGCCTCACGCAACTTGGCCGCATCCCAACCGGCGCGGGGATATTCGAAGTTGAACGCGGTGTGCAGTTCGTCTGGGCGTACGTATCGGGCGACACGTTCGGGTCCGTTGACGATGGCCTCGGCGACGAACATGCGGTCGGGGCGGTAGGAGTCGGCGACGGTTCGCCATTCACGCAGGATCTCGTGGACGTCGTCGACGTCCCAGTGCGGGTTGCCGACCCAGGTGGCGGTGTCGAACCGCGCGCCCGGGCCGTGGCCGGCATCGGGTAGCCCGTCGACCTTGGCCAGCGCGGGGACGGCGTCCACGCGGATGCCGTCCGCGCCGCGGTCGAGCCAGAACCGCAGGATGTCGTGGAACTCGACGCGGACTTCGGGGTTGCGCCAGTTCAGGTCCGGCTGTTGCGGCGCAAACAGGTGTAGGAACCATTGGCCGGGTTGCCCGTTCGGTTCGGAAACGCGGGTCCACGCCGGTCCGCCGAACGCGCTGATCCAGTCGTTGGGGGGCAGCTCGCCCGATTCGCCGCGGCCGTCGCGGAAGTAGTAGCGCTGCCGCTCCGGCGATCCCGGGCCGCTGTACAGCGCGGCCTGAAACCACCGGTGCCGATCGGAGGTGTGGTTGGGCACCAAGTCGATGACGATGCGGATGCCCATGGTGTGTGCCTGACGGATCAGGTCGTCGGCATCGGCGAGGGTGCCGAAGGTGGGATCGATCTCGCGGTAGTCGGCGACGTCGTAGCCGCCGTCGGCCATCGGCGAGGGATACCACGGGGTGACCCAGATGGCGTCCACGCCCAGGTCGGCCAAGTAGGGCAGGCGCGAGCGCAGCCCGGGCAGGTCGCCGATGCCGTCGCCGTCGGAGTCGGCGAAGCTGCGGAGATAGACCTGGTAGATGACGGCGCTGCGCCACCATTGCGCGGTGTCCGGGGTGGGTTCGGGAAGTAGGGTCATGGTCAGCCTTTCACTGCGCCGGTAATCATGGCTTTCACGAAGTGGCGCTGGAAGATCAGGAATACGACGATGGTCGGGGCCATGATCAGCAGCGATCCGGCGTTGAGCAGCACGACGTCGGTGGAGTGCTCGCCGATGAAGTTCTGCAGCGCCCCGGCCATCGTCCGCTTCGTGGGGTCGTCGATGAGCACGATGGCCTGCAAGAAGGTGTTCCAGGTCCACAGGAACAGCAGCAGGCACAGCGAAGCCAGGGCGGGCACGGCTAGAGGAATCTGGATGTAGCGGAAGGCTTTCCAGGCGCCGGCGCCGTCGAGGGCGCATGCTTCGTTGAGTTCTCTTGGGACGGATTGGAAATGGGCGCGCATCCAGAACACGGCGAAAGGCATGAAGCTGCCGATCAGGACCAGGATGAGCCCCAGCCGGGTGTTTAGCAGTCCGATATCGCGCAGCTGGTAGTACAGCGGGATGATGGTGGCCTCCCTGGGCAGGGTGAGTCCGAGCAGCAACAGCAGGAAGAGGATCGTGCCGCCCGGCACATGCAGTTGACCCAGGCC
>JBKOYU010000815.1:0-2666 GCA_046725575.1 Actinomycetota bacterium
TCTTCACACCGTCCGGGGGATCGGCTATGTGTTGCGGGATGGACAAGTGTGACCGCACCGCGTGGATCCCGGCTGGGCACTGTTTCACTGCGCCGACGTGTGACCGTCGCGACAGTCGCCGTGTTCGTCGTCGTCTTGTTCGCGGTGATCGTCATCGTCAACAGTGCCTTCACCGTCATCGTTAACAGGTCAGTCGCGGCGGTGCTCAACGAGCAGACGCACCTCGCCAGCGAACTCGCCGCCCAGAACACACCGCCGGCGGAGCTGGTCGCTCGTCTCGAAACGCGTTCAGTGCGTGTGCGTTTGGCCCTATCCGACGGACGCGTGTTAGGCAATCTCGAGCAGCGGCCGCTCGCCGAGCGGACGGTCAGGACGCGGAGCGTTCCGTTGTCGGCGCCCTCGGCACCGCTCAACGGTGCGGAATTGAGTCTCGCCGTGGATGGTCAGCTGATCTTCGGTGCGCGCACCCGCGTGCTGCGAGTACTTATCATTGTCGCGGCCGTCGCGGCGGTGCTTGTAGCCGTCGTCGTGCCGCTCGTGGTCAGGCTCGCGCTGTCGCCGCTGGACGACATGACTCGGCTGGCGCGCGGAGTCGCCGGCGGTCGTCGTGGCGAGCGGCTCTGGCCCGACGCGGCAGACACCGAGCTGGGCCGGACGGCGGCTGCCTTCGACGACATGCTCGATGCGCTCGAAGGCGCCGAACAGCGCGCGCTGGCGTCGGAGGCAGGCATGCGTCGATTCGTCGCAGACGCAGCACACGAGTTACGCACACCGATCGCGGGAATCGCCGCGGCGGCCGAGGCCGCGCTTCAGAATCCCAACGGCGACCACGAGACTCGGCAGCGATTGCTCGTCGTGCTTGGCCGCGAAGCCCATCACGCGGGACGCCTCATCGACGATCTGCTGGACTTGGCACGCATCGACACCGGCCTGACCTTGCACCCCGACGTCACCGACATCCGGCACGTCGTTGTCGAACAGGTTGAGCGCGCGCAGTTGCTGCATCCAGATCTGGTCCTACGAGTTGAAGGCCCATCGACCACTGCGCCCGTCGATGCCGCCCGGATTGGTCAGGTCGTCGCGAATCTGCTGAACAACGCCTGTGCCGTAACTCCAGCCGGTGGAACAGTTCGGGTAGTTGTGTCGCGACCGCCGGGCGCGGTGTCCTTGGCCGTGCATGACGCGGGGCCAGGCGTTCCGGCCGCCGACCGGGAGCGGATCTTCGATCGGCTTGTCCGCCTGGAAACAGCTCGGGATCGGCGAGACAAAGGCGCAGGCCTCGGATTGACCATCGCGCGCGGAATCGCGCGGGCACACGGTGGTGATGTCACCTGTGAACCTCCGCCACCGGGCAGCAGCGGGGCGGTATTCGTCCTCTGGATTCCCGACAGAACCTGAGGATCGGCTGAAGATCTGCGGCATCGGGGCGCCGATTCAGGTTGTCTTCAGGTGCGTCTCCGATGGTCGACGACATGTACCCGTTCCACGACGACAAGACAACGTCGTTCCCCGTCGCGCCTACCGCGCCGCTACCTGCCGCTGCGACGCTCCCGCCTGCGAAGCCACGAATGCTGGGCCGCGGTGTCCGAATCGCCGTGACCGGCACCGCAGCGACATTGCTCGTCGCCGCGGGCGTGGGAATCGGCCTGTCCACCACGGAAAGTGGGGGAGACATGCATGAGATCACCGACGACATGAGACAGATGCAGTCGGCGACGGGCCACCACGACGCCGGGACTGCCCCGGCAGGTGGAGCGGGTAAGGCAGATCCGGCGCGCAAGGCGTGGGCGCAGCAGTACGGTCAGGCCTTCTCGTCGATGCCCAATCTGCCCGACGTCGCGTCGGCAAGCCCGGAGCAGCAGGCGGCCGCTGCGGATCTGTTGGCGCGCACGGAATCCGCCACCGCGGCCTATTCGGACGTCGCCGCGGCCAAAGCCGCCGGGTTCGACCTCGACGCCGGCATAGCCCACGCCGAACAGATGCACCCACGGCTCGCGCAGCTGATCCAAGCCGTCGACGCGGAGCGCACGCCGCCACGGATGCCGATGGTGCACGTCGCGAACAAGGCAAACCTCCATGACAGCAAGGTGCTCGATCCGTCCGCACCCGAAGTGCTGATGTACGAATACGAGGGCCACAACACCTGGAAGGTCGTTGGCGTCATGTTCACCGCGAACGAGATCTATCCGCAGGCGCCGCCGGATCCCGGTGGCCCGATCATGCGTTGGCACTACCACGACAACCTTCTCGGCCAGGCGTTGATGATGCATGTGTTCTTCGTCCCGGACAACGACCTCGCCCACGCCTACGCGCTGCACATGGAGGGAATGTGACCGACGAATTCCTATGGTCGCCATTGCATTTACCGCTGCGATGGGCGCTTGCGGTGCTGTCGGTGATCAGCGCGGCTGCGCACCTGCCGGTCTTGAGCGACCACCTCGCCGAAGTGCCCTACATCGGCGTGGAATTCATCGTTCTCATCGTGGCGTGCCTGCTCATCGCCATCGCGGCCATCGCCTGGGACACCGCCGGACTGTATGCCGTCGCCGCAATCACCTGCGCCTTGGCGGTAGCCGCGTATGTAACGACCAGAGCGGTCACGACACCGGCTTTCACTTGCGCGTCACGCATCGGGGTGTCGGGCGCGAGGACTTCGCCGGGACCAT
>JBKOYU010000346.1:0-2084 GCA_046725575.1 Actinomycetota bacterium
CACGTACTGTGAAAATCATGACCATTCTCGTGACCGGCGCCACAGGAAACATCGGCCGACGCATCGTCGATCACCTGATCGACCTGGGCGCCAATGACATCCGTGCACTGACGAAGAATCCGGCGAAGGCAAACCTGCCAGACGGGGTGACGGCCGTCACCGGATACCTCGGCGACCCGGAGTCGTTGCCCGCCGCATTCGAGGGTGTCGAGCGCATGTATCTGGCCCCGCTGCCCACCACGCTTGACGTCACGCTCGAGCTGGCCAAGCGGGCCGATGTGAAGTACGTCGTGGCGTTGTCAGGAGAAGCCCACTGGCAGGCTCACGCCGATGCCGTCGCTAACTCGGGTCTGGTCAACACCCAGCTCGGGCCCGGTGAATTCCTGGACAACTTCGCCATCTGGGCCGGACAAATCAAGGCAACACGCGCGGTTCGGGAGCCCTACCCCACGGCCCTGGAGGCGCCGATCTCCATGGACGACATCGCGCGGGTGGCGGCGGCGCTGTTGGTCAAGCCCGACGAGTCTCACTTCGGCCGGATGTATGGGGTCACCGGGCCCGAGGCACTGACCCGCGCGCAGATCGCCGAGCAGATCGGTGTCGGAATCGACGTACCAGTCCGCTACGAGCAGTGCGACAGGGCCGAAGCCGAAGCACAGTACGACGGGTCGTTGAGCGGACATGCGGCGTGGTATCTCGACCAGATCGAAGACGCCGTTAGTCATCCGCAGGAGGCCAACGACCTGGTCGCGGAATTGACCGGCACGCCGGCCGCCTCGGTGGCGCAGTGGGCCGCCGCGAATGCCGAACTGTTCCGCTGACTTACGTGTTGAAGTACTTCGCCTCGGGATGGTGCAGCACGAACGCATCCGTGGACTGCTCCGGGTGAAGCTGTAGCTCCTCGGACAGCGTCACGCCGATGCGTTCGGGCTCCAGCAGCTCCATCATCTTCACGCGGTCATCGAGGTTCGGGCACGCGCCATAGCCGAACGAGAACCGGGCGCCGCGGTAGCCGAGCTTGAAGTAGTCCTCGACGGAGTCGGGATCCTCGGCGGCCATCGCATGGTCGGCGAACTTCAGCTCCTCACGCACTCGCTTGTGCCAGTACTCGGCCAGCGCCTCGGTCAGCTGCACACCGATGCCGTGCACCTCGAGGTAGTCGCGGTAGGAGTCCGACGCGAACAGCTCGTTGGCGAAGTCGGCGATCGGCTGACCCATAGTGACCAATTGGAACGGCAACACGTCAACCTGGCCGCGCTCGGTGGCCAGCTCACGCGACCGGATGAAGTCAGCGATGCACAGGAACCGATCGCGCTGCTGACGCGGGAAGGTGAACCGGAACCGTTCGGTGGCATCGGGGTTGGGTTCGGTGAGCACGATGACATCGTCGCCGTTCGACACCGCGGGGAAGTAGCCGTACACCACTGCCGCGTGCGCGAGGATCCCGTCGGTGGACAGCCGGTCCAGCCAATACCGCAGCCGCGGGCGTCCCTCGGTTTCGACAAGCTCTTCGTAAGACGGGCCTTCACCGCCGCGCACGCCGCGCAGTCCCCACTGGCCGAGGAACAGCGCGCGCTCGTCGAGTGTCTTGCTGTAGTCGGCCACCGCCACACCCTTGACGATGCGGGTGCCCCAGAACGGCGGGACGGGCACCTCGACGTCGGCGGCAACGTCGGACCGCGCCGGAACCTCGACAGGAGTTTCGCGGGCTTTGCGTTCGGCGGCAATGCGTTTGGACCGCTCGTGGCGGGCCCTGCGCTCGGCCTCCTTCTCGCGCGCGGCGATCGCCTCGGGGCTGTCGGTGTCGGGCGCCTCGCCACGCTTGACGCTCATGATGGTGTCCATCAGCTTGAGGCCCTCGAACGCGTCGCGCGCGTAATGCACTTCGCCCTCGTAGACCTCGGCGAGATCGTTTTCGACGTAACTGCGGGTCAACGCCGCGCCGCCGAGCAGCACGGGGAACCGGTCGGACACCCCGCGGGTGTTCATCTCCTGGAGGTTTTCCTTCATCACCACGGTGGACTTCACCAGCAGCCCGGACATGCCGACGACGTCGGCACTCTTGTCCTGGGCCACCTCGAGGA
>JBKOYU010001096.1:0-4927 GCA_046725575.1 Actinomycetota bacterium
GGGTGACAGCGGCCAAGTCCGCACGTCGCAGCCTGCCCAGATGCTCGGCAACCAGATCGAGCACTTGTTCGTCCTTAGGCGTCGTCCGCAACCGAGTAGTGATCGCTACCCCGGCCGGGCCAGCCACCTGCTTCACCCCGCGCCACTGCCGCAACTTCTGCTCCGTCACGCCATGTCCTCCACCGAACCACCTGACCACCGAACCCGTTTCCCCGATCCTTCCCGACAGGTATGACAACTACCGCTCAACCAAAGGAGGACTACAACCGCCATAGCTGTTCTCAACCAGCGGTCACGCGCCCCGATCAGTGCCGATGACCCAGTCGAACGCCTTGGCCTGGGACCGCGCGCCCTGGGCAGTCCTCGATCGGTTCGGCTCGCCGAGCTCGGCGAGGAGCTTGTCGGTCAGGTCCACAATCGACGCCAGGGTCGCGGGCGTGAACCAGTCCGGGCGCGTCGCGAACAACAGGTCTTCGCTGGACGTGTTGCCACTCGCCCCGGGCGCGAACGGGCAGCCGCCGAGGCCGCCCAGCGATCCGTCGACCATCGTGGCTCCGGCATCGACCGCGGCGAGCGTGTTCGCCACGCCGAGGCCCCACGTGTCGTGTCCGTGAAAGGCGATGCGCCGCTGGGGGCTTCGTGCTTTCAGGCCTTCGATCAGGTCAGTCACCTGCGTCGGTATCGCCTGCCCGATGGTGTCGCATACGACGATGTCGTCGGCTCCATTTGTGCGTGGGTCGCCGGCGATGCCGATCACCCGCTCCGCATCGGTCAGGCCCTCGAACGGACATGTGAGCGCCGTCGCGATGCACAGTTGGATGGAACCGCCGGCCGCTTGCGCGATCCGGACGGCATCGGGCATCGCCGCGACACTGTCTTCTGTGCTGCGCCCGATGTTGGCCTTGTTGTGCGAGTCCGACGCCGAGAAGCAGTACTGAAAGTTCCGCGCACCCGCCGCTGCCGCCTTCTCGACGTGCCGTGGCGTCGCCACCCAGATCCAGCAGCGTTCCAGCTCATCGTCATCCAGCGCCGCGATGACGTCGAGCGTATCGGCAAGCGGCGGAACGAGATCCGGTCGTGCCATCGACCCGATCTCCAGCGCGGGCACGCCCAGGGCCAGCAACTCACGGACGATCTGCACCTTGCGCTCGGTGGGCAGCATCTTCGCCGTGAGTTGGAGCCCGTCGCGCAGCGTCACATCACGGAGCTCGGCCTGTGGTGTGTACGGACGGGGTGTCATGTCAGCGCTCCTATCTCGTCATCGCCGAGACCCAGCACCGACGACAACACCTCGCGGGTGTGTTCACCGAGGTCGGGTCCGACGTTGCGAATCGGCAGCGATGACCCGCCGATCACCGGCACGATCCCGGGAAAGCCGACGGTCTTGAGCTGGGGCGCGCCTGTGTCAACTTCGAAGTGCTGGATCATGTTTCGCGCCTCGTACTGCTCATCGGCGCAGATGTCGGCAGCGGTGTAGATCGGGCCCGACGGCACACCCGCCTCGTCGAGCAGCTTGAGCGCCTCTTCGCGGCTGTGCTGAATGGTCCACTGCGCGATAGCCGCGTCTAGTTCCTCGCGCCGGTGCCAGCGGCCCGCATTGGTCTGCAGCTCGGGATCCTCGGCGAGGTCCGGCCGCCCAACGGTGTGCATGTAGCGCTGAAAGATCGCGTCGCCGTTGCCGGCGACGATGATGCTGGTGCCGTCGGCGCAGGGGTAGGCATTGCTGGGCGCGATGCCCTCCATCCGACCGCCGACACGTTCCCGCGTGACGCCGTAGGCCAGGTAGTCCGGCACCAGCGACTCCATCACCGACAACACGGATTCGTTCAGGGCGACATCGATAACACGCTGCGGCAGAGGTACTTTGACGCGTTCGCGCTGAAACAGCGCCATCACGGTGCCGAACGCGGCGTAGATCCCGGCGATCGAGTCGCCGATCGACACACCTGTACGCACGGGTGGCCGGTCGGGGTCGCCGACGAGTTCGCGGAGGCCGCCGAACGCCTCGGCCACCGCGGCGAATCCTGGCCGCTGCGACAGCGGTCCGGTCTGACCGAACGCGGAGATGCGGGTGATCACCAGGTCCGGGTTGACCCGATCGAGTTCCTCGGGACCGAGCCCCCACTTCTCCAAGGTGCCGGGCCGGAAGTTCTCCAGGAGCACGTCGGAGTGCCGGACCAGGTCGAGCACGATCTCGCGGCCGCGCTCGGTCTTGAGGTCGAGCACGACGGACTTCTTGTTGCGATTGATGGTCCGGTACAGCATCGACGTGTCCCCGGAGTACAGCCGCCAGTTACGCAGCTCATCCCCGGTGACCGGTCGCTCGATCTTGATGACTTCGGCGCCGAAGTCGGCGAGCATCCGGCCGGCGGTTGGCGCCGCGATGTAGTTGCCGAGCTCGAGCACCCGCACCCCGGCGAGTGGGCGAATGTCTTTGGTGTTCAACCTGGTTCCTTGATCCGAATCAGAACAGAACGCTCATTGGCAGGATGAGCAGGATTGCCACGACGGATGCGACGGATACGCCGACCGTGACGGTCTTCAGCGCGCCGCGCGTCGACTGGCCCAAGAGCGACTGCAGCAGCCAGAACGTATTGCTGGTGACGTGCACGGCGAATAGGGAACCGGCACCGGCGGCCAGGGCGATCAGCACGGGGTCGAGCCCGATGACCGGCGCGACGGGTGCGAGGATGCCTGCGGACGTGATCGCGGAGATGGTCACCGAGCCGACTGCGACGTGCAGGGCGGCGGCGATGGCCCATACGACGAGCAGAGGGGCGGCCGTGCTGGCGGTGAAGTACTCGCCCAGGATGTCGCCGAGGCCGGCCGCTTTGATGGTGGCGGCCAGCGAGCCGCCGACGCCGGTCAGGATCAGGATCTGACCGCTCTCCTTGAAGCCGGTGGCGATCGCGCGCCGAATTGGCTCTGCCCCTAGCGTGTAGCGGCCGACGAAGCTGGTGCCGATCAGGCCGATCAGCAGTGCAATGACGGGGGAGGAGATGAATTTGACGATCGGGCTATGAATGTCGGCGGCGTCGAGAATCGCCCCGGTCGCTATGAGGACAAGCGACGCCAGCATCGGCGCGAAGAGCACGATCAGCGGGGTCTGGGCCCGGGTGACCGTTGCCGTCTTGGTGGCGAGGCCGCCGCCCGTCGCGTCGTCGTCGTCGGTTGTCGTTGCGGCGCTGGTGGTTTCGACGTCCGTGTCATCGAGGGGTTCGGGATCCTCGCCGATGAACTCCTGCTCGTCCCGCTCCGGGTTCCACCAGCCGTGATTGAACAAAAATGACATGATCGCCACCGCGATCGCCACCGTGGGAATTACAAGGAGCACACCGAACAATAGGTACTTGCCGAGCGGCACACCGAGCAGGCCGGCCAGCGCAAGCGCGCCCACACCGGGAACGGTTAGGACGATCCCACATTCGAGCCCGATGGCCATGGCCGCCGCCATCCGCGCGGTTCCGTTCTTGCCGATCTTCTTGGCCAGGCTGCGGCCCAACGGTGCCGAGATGACAAGCAGGACATCGAGAAAGATCGACTGGAGCAGGGTGGCAATCGTCAGCGACATCGCATACGGCATGCGCTTTGGCCCGAATATCCTGAGCAGCGTTTGGACCAACCGTTGAATGGCTCCCGTCTGCTGCAGTATCGCGCCCATCAACACGCCGAACGCGATCAGCAGACCGACCTCGGCCATGATGTCGCCGAAGCCCTTCATGATCGCGTCGATCGTCTTCTCCACGCCAAGGCCGACCACCAGGCCGAGGTAGGCGGATCCCACCACCAACGACACGACCGGGTTGAACTTGAATCGCACGATCATCACGACCACCGCGATGATCGCGACGGCGGTGTTGATGACGACTGCGGTATGTGACATGGGTACAGCCCCCTTTCGAACGGCTTCTGTGGCCTGGTGGTGCGCGACATAGCGGGTAGCAAGTGTGACGCACGACGCATTCATATTATGAGCACATACCCACAATATAAGCAAGAATCAAAGCGAGTGCGCCTGCGAACTGGGCGTTTGTGAGTTGAGTGGGTAGTTCAGTGCGGCGACGCGACGCCGTAATCGCGGATCAGCCGGGTACGGACGTACGCCATCTCTTGGGCCATGTCGATCGGGTACGCCCGCATGATCCATTGGTATGCGGTGCCAAGAACGGCTGCGCCGAAGTCGTTGACCGCCCGGTCGATGTCGATGTCTGGGCGCACGGAACCGTCGGCGATGCCGCTTCGCAGTCCCGCCTCAACCGTGTGTGCCGCCCGCTCGAGCCACATCCGTATGCGGGGACCGGCGGGTGAGGTCGTCTTGGCGGCCTCGAAGGTCAACACGAATATGGCCCGCAACAAGTCGTGGTCCTCGGCGTAGAGCTCAATGATCCGATCGACGTGGGCGAGCGCTTGCTGCAGGCCGCTTGACTCGGGATCCAGAGCTGGGCTGAGTTTCTTCTCGTATTCGGTGGCGAACAGAGTCTCGAGGATGGCGTCCTTACTCCCGTATCGCGCATGGACCATCGCTCGGCTGTATCCGGCACGCCGGCCGATCTCGGCGGCGGTCGTTGCCTCCCAGCCCTTTTCGGCGATCAGTTCCACCGCGGCCTCGAGTAATCGGCGACCCGATATCTCGAGGCGTTGGGGCTGGGTCAAACCCCGGGCTGGGGAAGGCACCCTTGCATATTAGACGCTCGACAACTAACTTAGTTGCTCTGCGTCAAATATGTTTGGAGGTCGACGATGACTTCAGCCACGGCGGAGGTTCCGTCCAACATTGACGGCGTGACACCGCGGTGGCTGACGGCTGTGTTGGACGGCGCGACGGTTACCGACGTTCATACCGACGAGATCGCACTGGACAGCGGCTTCTCATCGCGGCTGTATTGAGCGCGCCTATCCGGTGATGGCGTGCCGGACAGTGTGATCG
>JBKOYU010000083.1:0-1637 GCA_046725575.1 Actinomycetota bacterium
GTCGATGAGCGCCGCCTGGACCGCGTTCAGATGTGCGCCGCGCATGCGCTTGTACTTGGCTCGAGCCGTCACGGGTCGAGGAATTCCCGGGATAGCCCCTGGATAACAGCCATGGCGTCCTACATCGGAATCATTATTTGATGCGATGAAGGGGCGGGGCCTCCGCTCCTCGTGACGTTCCCGGCGGATGCTGGGGGTGTCCACGTTCCACGAATCATGGGAGGCCCCTATGAACGAGTATGACGGCAAGCAGTTCGTCGGGATTGATTTGCATCGGCAGCGGTCGGTGATCGTGCGCCAGTCCGAGTCCGGTGAGCAGCTCTCGGCGGTACGGATCGTCAATGACCCGGTCGCGTTGGGGCTGCCGCTCGAGGACGCCGGCGCCGACCCCGAGGTGGTGCTCGAAGCAACGTATGGATGGTACTGGGCGGTCGACGTGCTGCAAGCCCACGGAGCGCAGGTGCATCTGGCACACCCATTGGGAGTCAAAGGGTTTCGGTACCGAAGGGTGAAAAACGACGTGCGCGACGCCGGTGATCTGGCCGATCTGCTGCGGATGGGCCGACTGCCCGAGTCCTGGATCGCACCGCCGGCGACACGCGAGTTACGGGAGCTGGTGCGTTATCGGGCCAAGCTGGTCGCGATCCGATCCGGGCTCAAGGCCCAGGTCCATGCCGTACTGGCCAAAGCGGGCGTGTTGATCGCGGTGTCGGACCTGTTCGGGGTCGGTGGTCGCAAACGACTGGCCAAAGTGCCACTGGCCACTGCCTACGCACAGCGGGTCCGCTCGTTGCTGGAACTGATCGATATCCTCGATGGCCACGAGGCGCGGTTTGCTGCGTTGATCGCCAAAAGGCTCGACGCTGACCGCGGCTATCAGGCGATCCAGCAAGTGCCCGGTATCGGAGTGACGCTGGCGGCGGTTTTCGTCGCCGAGATCGGTGACGCTCACCGCTTCACCGGTCCAGCCCAACTGTGCTCCTGGGCCGGTCTAACCCCGCGCCACCGCGAGTCCGACACCGTCGTGCACCGCGGGCATATCACCAAACAGGGCTCCAAGCTGGTCCGTTGGGCCGCGATCGAGGCGGTACAGCGTCACCCGACGACGGCCAAGATCGCAGCCGACAAAGACCGTATCGAAGCCCGCCGCGGCAAGAACATCGCCAAGGTTGCCGCGGCACGCAAACTGCTCACGCTGGTCTACTACGGGCTGCGCGACGGCCACATCCGCGCGCTTGACCGTGGCAAGGCAGCGTGAGCATTCCGGACGCAACCCGCGCGCGGTCGCTATCATGTCTGACCCCCCAACGGCGTGGCCGCTCCTCTTGATTGACCCCGCGTGTTGCTACCGCACCGCTCCATGCCCACCACCGCTGGGCGAAGGGATGACCGGCAGCCGGAAAAGTCCCGTCCTGCCCCAACGTATCTGCACCATCACGACTTTGGAGAAGGCCCACAACCACACAGGCTGATCTTTCGGCGTCCGCCGAGAGCATGCATCGTGCCCGGTCCGGCGTCACGACCGTTCGTCCTCGCTACCGCTGCGGGCGCTGCGTCTTGACCCCGGCCCTTACCCGATGCCGTCTACACGCAGGCCGAAAATCAGCAAGTCCCTGGTCGCTAACGTCTTGACAGAA
>JBKOYU010000952.1:0-3154 GCA_046725575.1 Actinomycetota bacterium
GGACTGGTCGTCACCAATATCTTGTTTCACTTCGTCGACGACGAGTTTTGCGGGAGCCTCGACTAGACATGGTGCCGCAGGAGGCCGCGATGGTTGTGACCGACATTCGCGACGCCCCGGTGTTCAGTGCGCAAGGACGCGCTTTCACCTGGGTGGACGTTATCGACGCGGCCCGCGCGCGCGGCGACTGGGCGGTGCTCGAGGCGGAGGTCGCAGGTTTGCTGACGCGCGAGGACGAGCTCACCGCCGTCGGCGCGTTGCCGGATAAGGCGCGAACCCAGTTGGCCGGCAACGATTTCCGTCACAAGCACAAGCTGTTGAGCGCCGATGAGGTGATTGACTGGCTGAGCCGTCGCGATATCAGTCTCGACGAGTGGATGGCTGAGATGCAGCGTTCGTTGCTGGAGCCCACCCAGAGTCAGACACCGCCGGCTGTCGATCGTCTCGAGCGCGCCTGCTGGGTGCACGCGGTGTGTTCAGGCAAGCTGCACAACTTCGCACGCACCTTCGCAGAGGAGGTGGCGGTGCGGCTGACCGAGCACTGGGAGTTGCCGCGGGCTGCCGACCTGACGGGTCTGGCGGCGGCGCGGGAGCGGTTCTGCCGCGCCCGACTGTCGGAGGCCGCCGTGGCCGCCGAGGTCGACAACAATGTGCTCGGCTGGACCCAGCTCGACATCTCCTGCTTGGCTTTTCGCGACGAGATGGTGGCGCGGGAGGCGGCGTTGTGCGTTCGGGTGGACGAGCGCGAGCTGCCCGACGTTGGAGCCGATGCCGGGGTCAAGGTGCAGAAGTTGAGCCTGATGCTGGACGACGCGGCCCCTGCGTTGCAGTCGTGGCTGATGGTGGCCGGTCCGGGCGAGATCATCGGGCCGGTCGCGGTCGGGACCGAACACTGGGTGGCCCAGGTCGAGCGGCGAGTGCCGCCGAGCAAAGATGATGCCGTGGTGCAAGCGCGGGCGGCTGCGACGATCATCGAGCGGACGGTGGCAGCTGAGGTCAATCGCCACGTGAGGTGGCATGACCACATCTGAATCCCCGCACGCACCGGGTGCCCTGGCCGCGGCGCCTCGGGTCGAGTTACTGGAGTTGATGTCGCCCGACGTGCGCCGCCTCGTCGAGGCGTCGTTTACCCGGGAGTCGTACAAGTTCGGTGATGTGATCGTCGCCCAGGGCGATGTGGCCGACGCTCTGTTCGTGATCGAGTCCGGGACCGCGCGAGTGGTCAAGACGGGCGATCACGGTGTGGAGGTCCCGTTGAATGTGCTGCGGGCCGGTGATGCGTTCGGTGAACGGGCGCTTCTTGCGGAGGGGGCCCGACGCAGTGCTACCGTGCGCGCAAGCAGCCCGCTAGAGGTGCTGCGGCTGGACCGGACGGTGTTTCAAGCGCTGGTGCGCACCGAGCCACGGGTGGCGGAGCTCGTCGAGTCACAGGCCCGGCTCGACGAGTTGCGGGACTTCCTGCGTCAGTACACGGCGTTCGCCGATCTACCCGGCGACGGGTTGCGGCTGCTGCTGGAAGGCCTGGTCGCCCGGTCGGTAACCGCGGGCGAGACGGTGATCACCCAGGGCGACCCGGCCGGGCCGATGTATGTGATCAGGCAGGGTCGGCTGAGCGCCTTCATCGACCGCGACGGTGCGCGGGAACAGCGGGCTTTTCTGCGGCGCGGCGACTTCTTCGGCGAGGTCTCGCTGCTGCGCGGCACCGACCGCACCGCCAGTGTGGAAGCACTCACCGACTGCCAGCTGTGGGCATTGGAACCCGCGTTGTTCGACCGGCTGGTAAACGACTATCCGAAGTTTCGCGAGCGCATCCAGCAGCGCGTGGCCGCCTACGACTACCGGCGGCTGGCGCAGGTGCCGCTGGATTTCGCCGAGGAGATACTGCCGGTCGAGGCGGCGGGCACCGAGCTGTTGGCCGAGGAACAAACCCGGCTCGCGGTGTCCGACGAGCAGGACGAGGCCGAGACGGCCGATACTGCAGTCCCGGACGGCTTCGTCCGCCCGGCCAAGCGCATCCGTCGTTTCCCGGTGGTGCTGCAGGTCGACGAGATGGATTGCGGCGCTGCCTCATTGGCGATGATCTGCCGTTACCACGGTCGCAAGGTCTCGATCGCGCGGGTGCGTGACGCAGTGCATACCGCCGTTGACGGCACCAGCCTGCTGGGAATCGCGCGGGGCGCCGAATCGTTGGGGCTTGCGACCCAAACCGCCAAGGTGTCCAAGAGCCGCCTGGATCAGATGGCACTGCCGGCGATCATCCATTGGGACGAGTACCACTGGCTGGTCGTGTACGACCTGGATGCCCGGCACGCACGGCTGGTCGACCCGGCCTCTGGACGCCGGCGGGTGCCCCGGGCGGAATTCGAATCGAAATTCTCCGGCTATGCGGCGTTTTTCGCCCGCACCGAAGCGTTCGAGGCTGCCCCACAAGAGAAATCGCGCATCGGTTGGCTGCTCGGGCTGTTCCGGCCGCACCGGCGCGCCCTGTTCGGCGCGCTGGTGCTCGCGCTGCTGGCCGCCGCGGGAGAAATGCTGATCCCGGTCCTGAGCAAGTACATCGTCGACGGGGTGATCCCGTACCACAACCAGCAACTTCTGACGTTACTGGTGGTCGCGATGTTCGGGGCGTTGGTTCTGACACTTGCGGTCGGCCTGGTGCAGCGGATCCTGCTCAGCCGCATCGCGGTGCGGATCGACCGCACGAGTCTGGACATGCTCGCCGAGACGGTGCTGGCGCTGCCGATGCGCTACTTCAACGCCCGACGCACCGGTGACATCGTCCGCCGGCTCAACGGCATGCGGATGATTCGCCAATTCATCGTCCAGCAGGGAGTCATCGGACTGGCCGCCGTGACCCAGATAGTCGTGGCGATGACGGTGATGTTTGTCTTCAGCTGGCGGCTGTGGCTGGTGTACCTGATCAGCATTCCGCTCTACGCGAGCCTGATGCAGTTCTCCCGGATCCGGCTGCGCCCTATTTACGACTCACTCGAAGAGGCCTGGGGCAAGTACCAGTCGCGCCAGATCGACTCCATCAGAGGTATCGAAACCGTCAAGGCCATGGGCGCGGAGGTATCGCTTCAGCGGCTGCTGCTCGGCCAGTTCAACGACCTGTCCGGCAAGTTGTACCGAGCCGACCTCACCGCGATGACCT
>JBKOYU010000203.1:0-8211 GCA_046725575.1 Actinomycetota bacterium
CGGCCTCGGCATCGTGCAGTACCGCTGACACGCTACTGCTTGCGCGCTCGCTCCAACTGGGTTGCGCCAGCCGCGCTTACGTACCCAGGGCATCGGGATCGGCCGGGGCCAACTCAACAGTTGACGATAGTATTTGGTTCCGTCAGCAACCAGTAGCGTCATTGCGAACGTGTATGGCCGCTGCGCGGTGTCGAAATACACCCTCAGAGACGGCCCCTTCCATCCGAAGACATACAGCCAGAGCGGAATTCGTTCTGTATGGGCAGGTGCCGTCCGGTCGCCATGTAGCAGGGACCAGCTCAGGAAACGCAGGTGCCGTTCGACAGAAATTTGGCCGCTTGCCCCACAGCTGTCCTATCTGTGTCCAGAAGTTGAACACCTCACCGGCTGACTTCTGTGTGACGCTGGTCGCTAGGTAGGGCGCTATCCGCTCGAAGAAAGTGAGTCAAACATGTTCGCCGGTATCGCAATCTTCATGATGGTTCTTTCCCCGCTATACATACCGGTCATGACCACGGTCGTCCACGCCATCGGGAACAGGCGAAACTAGCTGCTGAACCGTTCATTCTGGTGCAGTAGTTGGTAATGCTGCCGGGCGTGGAGATCGCCGAAACTGCAGTTATCGTGGTCGCTACTCGCACGTTCCCGCGTTAACTACAGTTTCGATGCGGATGCGAAGGAGTTTCGATGCGGATGCGAAGGCCATGCGGAGTTTTTCGACTCAGGACACTGCTTCCCACTCGTGTCAACCGGGTGCCGAATCACAACCAGCGCGGTGGTACGTCGAGATCGCCGTCAATCGTGACCCCGACCGTCCCGCGTCCCGCCGCCCATCGCACGACCGCCGCGAGCGTGCCGGAGACAATTGTTGATGTCGGCGAATTTTCCTGCACCGCAACGGGTGCACAGTCGTCGACGGCGAGGACGAGCCCGTCACCAAGGTTCTTCTGCCGCCACATCCCCACGATGTCGGCAAGTAGGGAATTGAGGACGGCGGCGGGGAAGTCGGCGAACCGGCCGCCGTTGGCCAGATCGACCGCGTGGATCCATACCTCGCGGGTGCGCATCCACGCCGTCTCCGACGCCGGCACCAGCCGGCCCTGGGCGGTGCGAACCTGAGCCGACCATGCCGACTCGGGGTGGTGGCGCCACTTCTCGTCGAGTCGAGCGACGGTGTGGTCAAACAGGTTCCGCAGGGCCGCGGGGTCCAGCGTGGCGCCCTCGGAGATTTCCCGGTTGCGCTGCTCGACCGATTCATACATCGGGGTCTCCACGCCGGTGGCGGCCCAGTCCATCAGCCGGCACAGCGCTGCGGCGTTGTATCCGACGTGGGCGACGAGGTGCCGTCGCGACCACCCCGCCAGCAGGGTGTCACCGCCGAAGTCGTTGTCGGACAGCTCGGCAAGCCGCTGCGCGAAGTACCCCGTGCCGTGCCGCGCGATCTGCAGCCGTTCGGACAGGTCGAGGTCTGCGAAGTTGGCCAATAGTGTCGCTCCTACTTGATGATCGTCTTGTTCTTCACCGACCCGAGGCCCTCGATCGTGACCTCGACTGTCTGCCCGTCCTGGATGTAGCGGGGAGGCTTGCGGGCATGGCCGACGCCTCCGGTAGTGCCGGTGATGATCACGTCACCGGACTGCAGCGTGACGATGTGCGAGATGTATTCGATCAGCTTGGCGGGGGAGAACACGAGGTTGTCGGTGGTCGCCTGCTGCATGAGTTCCCCGTCGAGAAGTGTCTCTATCCCGGAGCCCAGGACGTAGTCGGTGTCCAGATACGGTCCGAAGCCGCTGGTCTTCTCGAATGTCTTGCCCTGGTCCCACTGCAGCGTGCGGTACTGGTAGTCGCGCATTGTGTAGTCGTTGATCACCGAATACCCGGCGATGTAGGCCTCGGCGTCGGCTTCGGGCACTTGGTAGGCCTGCTTGCCCACCACGACGGCCAATTCGGCCTCCCAGTCGAGGGCGGACGCGGCGTACTCCGGAACGATCACGTCGTCGTATGGCCCGGTGAGGGCTTCCTTGAACTTCGTAAACAGTGTCGGGTACCGGGGCAGCTCGCGACCCATCTCCCTGATGTGCGTGGCGTAGTTGAGGCCGACGCAGACGATCTTGCCGGGATTTGGGACAACGGGCGCGTAGTCGGCGGTGGCAAGGTCGATCGTTCGGCCAGAAGCGGTCTGCGCGATCGCTTTCCAGTCCGGGTCGGCCAGTAGCGCCGACACATCGGGGTAGCCGTCGATGACGGTCGCGGTGGTGTCGTCGTCGACGCGCACAGCCGCCGTGGCGCCGTCGAGCCGTAGCGTGGAGAGTTTCATCAGGGTCCTTCGCTGATATGGGTGCGATTGAAATGGAGGCGTTCGATGATGGGTGCGTCGGAGAAGGCGAAGAGGTCGAATTGCGTGTCGGCGTTGATCGACCATTCCGTCCACGACGGGACCACGATCATGTCGCCCTTTCTGACCTCAGTTACCTTGTCGCCGAGTCGGAATCGGCCCGAGCCCTCGAAGATCTGGTACACGGTCGAACCGACGTCGCGACGCGGGCGAGTGTGCGCGCCCGCACGGAGTCGGTGAAACTCAGCGCGGATGGTCGGCATGACGTCGCCGCCGGTGGTCGGGTTGGTGTAGCGGACCGCGGCGTGCCCGGGCTCGGTAGTCGCCGCGTAGCCTTCGTCTTCGAGGTTCAGTTGCTCGCTCAGGGCGGCATCGGTGTGCTGCCAACGATATGCGGCGATTGGTGAGCTGGTCTTGGCGTCCAGGCCGACCAGCGGGCGCAGGCCTGGGTGCGCCCAGAGTCGCTCGGGTCGCGATACGTCCGGCGTGGAGTCGTCGGTGATGTCCCCGCTCCCGAATTCGAAGAATGCGGTGTCGGTGTAGTGCACGAACGGGATGTCGAGGCCGTCGATCCATGCCATCGGCTGGTCCGTTTCGTTGTGGTGGCCGTGGAAGTGCCATCCCGGGGTGAGCAGGAAGTCACCGCGGCGCATCGCGACCGGATCACCGTTGACGACCGTCCACACGCCCTCACCCTCGACGACGAACCGAAATGCGTTCTGCGAGTGGCGGTGTTCGGGCGCGGTCTCTTTCGGCCCCAGGTACTGGATCGCGGCCCACAGCGTCGGTGTCGCGTAGGGCACACCCCCGAGACCGGGATTGGCCAGTGCGATGGCGCGGCGCTCGCCGCCCCGTCCTACGGGTACGAGATCGCCGGCCCGCTGCGCAAGCGGGTACAACGTCGCCCACTTCCACACGAAGGGAACGGCTTTGGACGCCGGCGTCATCGGCATGAGGTCGCTCAGCTGGTTCCACAGCGGTGTGAGGTGCTCGGTTTCGAAGTCGTCGTACAGCTGGTTCAACAACTTGTCTTGGAGTTGTGAGTCGGGGACGGTCATCGCTGGTCGCTTTCGGTAGTCAGGCGTGCGCCGATGTCTTCCCGCAGCGCCTTCTTGTCGATCTTGCCGACCTTTGTGGTGGGTATCCGGTCGACCACGACCAACCGCTCGGGTTGCTTGTACCGGGCGACGCCGGCTGCCTGCATGGTGGCGACGACATCGGCGAGGTCGATCGAAGACCCTTCCACCAGTGTGAGATACAGGCATACCCGCTCGCCCAGGATGGCGTCGGGCATGGCGACCGCAGCCGCCATTTCGACGCCGTCGATCTGGTAGGCGAAGTTTTCGACCTCCTCGGCGGAGATCTTTTCGCCGCCGCGGTTGATCATGTCCTTGTCCCGCCCGCATACCACCAAGTTGCCGTCCTGGCGGCGCACGACGATGTCGCCGCTGGCGTACCACCCGTCGCGAGTGAAGGCGCGGGCGTTGTGCTCATCTGCGCGGAAGTATCCGCGCGGTGTGTAGGGACCGCGGGTGAGCAACGCTCCGGGGGTGCCGTCCGGCACCGGATTACCCTTCTCGTCAACCACGAGGACTTCATCGGCCTCACTAACGGGTCGGCCTTGGGTGGTGAGGATGACCTCGGGTTCGTCGTCGAGGCGGGTCATGTTGAGAAGGCCCTCGGCCATGCCGAAGACCTGTTGAAGCCGCGCTCCCAGGACCGGCTCGACGCGCGCGGCGAGCTCGTCGGGCATCCGGGCGCCACCCACCTGCAACACGCGAAGGCTATTGCCGCGCATTACGTGGTGCTCACGCTGGAAGTCGATCCACCGCTGTGCGACCGCAGGAACCGCGGCTGCGACAGTGACTTGTTCAGCGTCGATTGTGCGCAATGCCCGCTCGGGAGAAGGCGACGGCAACATCACTGCTCGACCACCGGCAAACAGAGCTCCGAGGATGCCCGGGCATGCCAACGGGAAGTTGTGGCTGGCGGGTAGCGTGCCCAAATAGACAGTGTCGGAGCCGAATTCAGCAACAGCGTTGGCCCGCAGGATGTTGTAGGTGTAGTCGTCGTTGGTACGAACGATCAGCTTCGGCAGGCCGGTGGTGCCGCCGGACAGCAGAAAGCATGCGACGTCGGAACCGGCCGGCTCGAAATCGGCATCGAGGAAGCGCGGCACCGTCTTCAGGCTCGTGGCCAGGCTGTACTCGGGAGCGTGCTCGACTGCGGAGGACAGTTCGCCATGCACGAGGACGGCGCGAATGCCAGGCACCGCAGCGGCCACTTGCTGCGCCATCTGCCGCAGATCGGCATCGGAGTCGAAATCGGCGACGGCAATTGCGGTAGCTTCGGAAAGCGTTGCCATATACATGATTTCGTGTCTGCGGTGCGCAGGTAGCGCCATCACAGGAATGATCCCGGTGCGGAAGCACGCCAGAGTCAACGCGACGAACTCCCAAGAGTTGGGTAGCTGCACCACGATCCGATCACCCGGTGTCATACCCAGGTCGAGCAGGGCCTGAGCGTAGGCGGCGGAGCGATCCCACAGTTGCCGGTACGTCAGCCGCGTCGCGCCGTCGACCAAGGCCTCGGCGTCGGGCCGCCGCTGAACGTGCTCGGCGATGTGCGAGGCGAGGGACGTGCCCTGCCAGTACCCGGCCCTGCGATACGCCTGGGCGACATCCTCCGGCCAAGGAACGACGCCGTGGATTGAGACAGGTGCGCGGGTGGTCATGGCGACTCTCCTTTGAGTGCGCTGGGCTGATTGTCCGTCGCCAGGATGACCGCGTCCAGGGCGATGAGTCCGCTTGTCGTGAGTCGCAGGGGGTTGATCTCGATATCGCCGATCTCGGCGTGATTGTGGAGATAACTCGCGAGCGCGACGGCGATGTGGGCGAACTCGTCACGGTCCAGAACCGGCCCGCCCCGCCAACCGTCGAGCAAGGGTGCGCATTGAAGGTCGTCGAGCATCGCCGCGGCGGCCGCGTGGGTGAGGCGGCAACTGCGGATCGCGACATCGCCGATGGCCTCCGCGGCGGTGCCGCCGAGACCGGCGACCAGGATCGGGCCGAACACCGGGTCGCGGCGGGCGCCGAGAAACAGATCAACCCCTGGACCCGCCATGCTCTCGATCAGGTAGGCCGGTGCGGGAATTGCATCGAGTGCGTCCAGCGCGGCGTGGAGTTCCTCCGCGGTGCGGATGCCGAGGTGAACCCCGCCGATTTCGGTCTTGTGAACCACGGTGGCATCGAGAATCTTGACGGCCAGCGGCGGCGGTAGCTCCGTCAACGCTCGCCGGGCCGCTGCGCGGTCGGTGCACGTGCGCCGCGGTGGGGTGGTGATCCCAAGCGAGTCGAGCATGTCCTTGGCTGCGGCTTCATCGGCCGGCAGCGTGATCGCCGCGGCGGTATCGGCGATCTCGACGGCTCGTTGTCCGTCGTGGAGATGTCGTGCGCGGGAGTCCTGCACGAGCGCCTGGATGCCGGTCGCCAGCGCGGCGGGGCTGGGCAGCACTGGGACGCCGATGTCGGTCGCCGCGGCCGTCGTCTTGTCGACCGCCTCGGCGGGGCCGCCGATGGCGAGGACAACGGGTACCCGCTTGTGCACGCCGGATTGGCGGACCGTGTCGGCCAGATCGATGACGTCGGGCTCGGCCAGGGCGTAGACCGCCAGGGCGTCGATGCCCGCGTCGTCGGCGGTCGCAGAAAGCACATCGCCGAATGTCGGGCCCGGCCGGCCGGTGTCCACGGGGTTGGCCTGGAAGGTCATCGGGGGCAGCGAGTGCGCGAGGCGTGCCTGCGTGTGCTGCGCCAGCGTCGGGACGCGGACCTGATGGGCCTGTAGTTGGTCGAGTACGGCCAGCCCGGGACCGGCCTGGGCGGTAACGAGTCCGATTCCTGGCGCCGGGGAGGCAGGCAGCCGGGTCCGGCTCAGCACTCGCAGAGCGTCCACGAGCTGTTGGTCCGAATCCACCACTACCGCACCGGCTTCCGTCAGCAGCGCTCGGGTGGTGCGCCACGACGTCGCCAGTGCGCCGGTGTGCGACTCCGAGAACGCGGATACATCGCTGCGCCCAGTCACGGTGGCGACGATGGGCTTGTCCGCGCTGACCGAGCGCACCGCCGATAGCAGGGCCTCGCCGTCGTCGACGGTTTCGATGTGCAATGCAATGGCGGTGATCGTTGGATCGTCACGGAGAAACTCGAGCACGTCGACGTTCGTCACATCGACGCAATTGCCAAGCCCCACACCGAGTCCGACACCCACACCCGCCTCGGACAGCAGGAACGACAACGCGTGATTCATTCCGCCGCTGGCGGCCACGACGGCGACCGGGCCGGCGGCGATGTGTTCGACCGTCGGGACGAAACTGACTGTCGCGCGGGCGGGCCGGAAGAAACCGGAGGTGTTCGGTCCAAGAAGCCGGATACCGGTGGCGGCGCAGATATGCGCGAGTTGCTCTTGTAGGGCTACTCCCTGGGCACCTGCCTCGGCGAACCCACCCGAGCAGATCACGGCCGCGCCGACGCCACAATTCGCGGCTTCCTGCACCGCGTCGGGGGTGGCGACGGCCGGAATGCACAACACCGCGAGGTCCAACGGGCTGCCATGTGCCTCGGTTGCGGCATGCAACGACGGAAGAAACGAGTTGTCCTGGGATTTGGCGTTGATGCCGAACACCATTCGGGTGTCGCCGCCACTTCGCGCGACGGCGTCGAGCATCACCGATCCAAGCTTGCCGGGGGAGGCCGACGCCCCGACGACGGCGATCGAGACGGGGTCGAACAGCCGATCGAGGCGTGAGCGGATGGGTGGCCGCGTCGAGGTCATCTGGCCGCCTCGGCGTGGGCCGGAGCATTGGTCGGGGCCTTGGGATCTGCTTCGAACGCGACCGCGTCAGCGCGGCCGGAAAGGATCAGCGTCGAGGCGCAGTCCTGCTCGTTGACGGCTCGGCGGGTGCGAACGCTGGCCGGCCTGTCGACGACGACGGTGGGAATGTGATGGTTCAGCCGGACATGTTCCGAGCACAGCACCCTCGACAACGCGGTGCCTCCACGCACGACGACGGCCGCTGGTTGCCGAGTGCATAGACGGTCGAGCTCTGCGCGCACGCCGGGATCGAGCGAAGTGCTGTCGGTGTCGGGCGCGGTGATAAGTGGCAGCGCGACGTCGTCGCGGTGGCCATTGCCCTCGCCGTTGGCCGACACTACGGTGGTGCCGTCAGTTAGGCCGATTCGGCTCTGCGAGTAGTCGATCAGTTTGAGCAGCCGGCCGCCAAGCATGCGGGCGCCGACGTGAAGTGGGGTATCCACGGGCGCGGCGCCGTATTTCATCCGCCAAGCCTGTTCGGTTTCACCGACGAACATCGGATCGCGCAGCCGTATCTTCTCGGCGGAGATGGCCCGGCTGAAGAAGTGGAAGCCGAACTGCCACGGTTCCAAAGCGCGGCAATACTCACCGAAGTGGTCCCACCACGACAGGCTGGGCATCGCCGAGTCCTGGATCTTCGCCACCTGGGGACGGCGGATCCGCTCGAACTGGGCCAGAGCGGTCGGGAGACTGTCGGGATGCTCCGCGATGGCCTGCGCCAGCACGGCGGCATCTTCCATCGCCATCTTGGTGCCCGAACCGACCGAGAAGTGAGCGGTATGAACGGCGTCGCCGAGCAGGACCACGGGGGTGCCGTTTTCCGCGCGCGTGTACCACCGCTGCGTCCGCCGGGTGCGAAAGTTGGCCCACCGTGAGTTGTTGGCGACGAGCTTGTGGCCGTCGATCTGATCGGCGTACAGCGCCTCGAGGTAGCGCTGAGTCTCCACGTCGGACTGTCCCGGAGGAGTCGTCACGTCGAACGCGTCGAGGCCTGCACGGCGCCAAGT
>JBKOYU010000812.1:0-2383 GCA_046725575.1 Actinomycetota bacterium
CACGCCGCGTGGTCGGTCGGGACAACGTCAGCCGCTTTGCCAGGGCCAGCTCGTTTTCGAAGCGATCGCCCGGCGCCAGTTCACCGTCACGGATCGCAGCCTCGATGGCTTGGGCGAGCTGATAGTAGAGGGGAACAGGGCTGGACCTGTCGAGCTCCACCGTCAGGGGCAACGTCGTCTCCGATCTCGTGTGGGACCAGATGAAGTAGCTGCATCCTAACATCGTATGATCGAAAGATAGAATGTCAGGACAAAGTATTGACAGCACCGCGTGATGCGAGGCACAGTCGATACCGAGCAATCACCTACGTCCGGAAGGCTGACTTTGAGTACCGCACAGCCATTTGACCTCCTCGCCATCGGGCGCTGCGGCGTCGACATCTATCCCCTGCAGATCGGTGTCGGGCTGGAGGATGTCAAGACGTTCGGCAAGTTTCTGGGCGGCAGCGCCGCCAACGTCACGGTGGCCGCGGCCCGGCTGGGCAACCGCGCGGCGCTGATCTCCGGCGTGGGCGACGACCCGTTCGGCACCTTCGTCCGAGGCGAGCTGGCCAACCTGGGAGTCGACAACCGCTTCGTCAACACCCACGGCGAGTACCCGACCCCGGTGACGTTCTGCGAGATCTTCCCGCCCGACAATTTTCCGTTGTACTTCTATCGCAAGCCGAGCGCGCCGGACCTGCAGGTGCGCGCCGACGAGATCGACGCCGATGCGGTGCGGGATGCCCGGCTGTACTGGTCGACGGTGACCGGGCTGTCCGAGGAGCCAAGCCGCAGCGCGCATTTCGCCGCGTGGGAGGCGCGCCAGCGCAAGCCGTTCACCGTGCTCGACCTGGACTACCGGCCGATGTTCTGGGAGTCGCCCGCCGCGGCCACCGAACAGGTTCAGCGCGCCCTGCGGCACGTCACGGTGGCGGTCGGCAACCGCGAGGAGTGCGAGATCGCCGTCGGTGAGCGCAACCCGCGCAAGGCCGCCGATGCGCTGCTCGACCTCGGCGTCGAGCTGGCGATCGTCAAGCAGGGCCCGCGCGGTGTGCTCGGCAAGACGCGCCACTCGTCGGTGATGGTGGCGCCCAACGACGTCGATGTGGTCAACGGCCTCGGCGCGGGCGACGCGTTCGGCGGCAGCCTCTGCCACGGGCTGCTGCACGGATGGCCGTTGGAGAAGACGCTGCGGTACGCCAACGCCGCCGGCGCGATTGTCGCGTCGCGGCTGGAGTGCTCGACGGCGATGCCGACGGCCGCGGAGGTGGCCGAGCTCGCCGAGCAGGCCGCGGTGGAGGCCGTCAATGTCTGAGCCAATGTGCAAGAACTACGCCGAGATCACCGATTTGCGCGCAACCGACCCCACCGCGATCGACCGAGCCTGGCAGAACCGCGCCACCCGGCCGACGGTGCGCGGCAACGGCGGCAGGTTGATGATCGTCGCCGCCGACCATCCCGCCCGCGGTGCGCTCGCGGTGGGCTCGCGGCCCACGGCGATGAACAGCCGCACCGACCTGCTCGACCGGCTGCGCGCCGCGCTCGCCGACCCCGGCGTGGACGGCGTGCTGGCCACCGCCGACATCCTCGACGACCTGGTGCTGCTTGGCGCGCTGGAGGACAAGGTGGTGTTCTCGTCGATGAACCGTGGCGGCCTGGCCGGCGCGCAGTTCGAACTCGACGACAGGATGACCGCGGCCACCGCCGCAGCCACCGCCGCAGCGAGAATGAACGGCGGAAAGATGTTGTGCCGCATCGATCTCGACGATCCCGGCACCGTCGCCACCCTGGAGGCGTGCGCGCGGGCCATCGACGAGCTCGCGTCCTATGGGCTAGTCGCCATGGTCGAGCCGTTCATGTCGACGCGGGTCGACGGCAAGGTGCGCAACGATCTGTCCCCCGATGCGGTGATCAAGTCCATCCACATCGGGCAGGGCCTCGGCTCCACCTCGGCGTACACGTGGATGAAGCTGCCGGTGGTCGACGAGATGGACCGGGTGATGGAGTCGACGACCCTGCCGACGCTGCTGCTCGGCGGTGATCCCGCCGACCCCGACGAGGCCTTCGCCAGTTGGGAGAAGGCACTCGGCCTGCCGTCGGTGCGCGGCCTCATCGTCGGCCGCACGCTGCTCTACCCGGCCGACGACGATGTCAGCTCCGCGGTCGCGACCGCCGTCTCGATGGTGAGGGCTGGGGCGAGCGAAGCGACGGGGAGGGCCACCTGGGCGAGCGAAGCGACGGGAGTGGAGTGAGCATGCACAGCAAGTACTACATCCCCGCGCGCAGCGCCACTCCCCCGTACACCGTCGATGTCACCCCGGAGTCGGCGGGCTGGACCGAGTCCAGCCTGCAGGTGGTGCACCTGACGTCGCGGCAGGAACTCGCGCTGAACACCGGCGAG
>JBKOYU010000072.1:0-3672 GCA_046725575.1 Actinomycetota bacterium
ATCATGTACACCTCGGGTACCACCGGCCTGCCGAAGGGTTGCATCGTATCGTTTCGCTACCTGCATCACGTTGGCAGGGAATGGGATTCGATCCTGGACGTCAAAGCGGGCGATATCTTCTACAGCGCCGCGCCGTTCTACCATTTTGGCGGCATCATCCCCGTCATGGCCACATTGACCGGCGCGCTCACGATTGCGGTCGAAAAGCAGTTCACGGCCTCCCGCTTCTTCGAACGGGTAGCTGAAGTGGGCGCCACACACACCATCGGTGTGGGTTGGCTGGTCGTGGCGCTGCTGAACCAGCCTGAGCGCGATACCGACTTCGACAACCCGCTGCGGGTGATGATGGCAACGCCGGTGGCGGAATCCGACCGCGAACGCTTCGAAAGCCGGTTCGGCGTGGAGCTATTGAGCGAGGTGTACGGGCAGACCGAGGTCACGCTCGGCGGTGTCAGTGTGATCGGGGGAACCCGTAAGCCAGGAACAGCAGGCCGGGCCGCGCCGTGGCACGAGGTTGCGATACTGGATGAGTTGGACCGCCAAGCTCCACTCGGTGAGGTGGGAGAGATCTCGATCCGCCCTCGGATTCCCGGTGCGATGTACGACGGCTACTGGGGGCGTCCGGATGAAACGCTCGCCGCTTCGGGCACTTATTGGCACCACACCGGCGACCTGGGCCGGATGGACGCCGACGGGTTCATCACCTTCGTTGATCGCAAGTCGGACCGCCTTCGCAGGCGCGGCGAAAACATCGCGTCGTTCGAAGTCGAATCCGTCATCACCACCCACCACGCGATCGCCGAGGCGGCAGTGTTCGCGGTGTCATTGCCCGGTGAGGTCGACGACACCATCAAGGCCTGCATCGTCCTTGCGGCCGGGGCATCGCTGGAACCGAAGGAGATCGCGGACTTCTTTGCAACCGACCTCCCCTACTACGCGGCACCGCGAATCGTCGAGATCGTTGACCAGCTGCCCCGCAACGCCAGCGGACGGGTGATGAAGTACCACTTGAAGGACCGTGCACCCGTGGGTGAGGTATGGGATCTCCAAGAGATGCGGCTCACTGTGGCACGCGACAAGCGTCGTGCCTAACCACCGCCGAAGTCCTCCGCTTGACCTCTAGGTGATGCACCTACTGGTGATATATTATCGCCCTCGTCCCAAGCGGGTCCCGCCAGTAATGAGTTCGGGGCTCCGTCGTTACGAACAACAACTTGCGGCGACGTTGTCCAGTGAACGTCGGAAATCAATGGCTGTTCGTCAGCAGGTTGTTCCAAGACTGGAGGCAGGACCGTGCCACCCAAGAAGCGTTCGGTGGGCACTTCGGCCGGCACGACAACCCGACAAGGGCCAAGCACTTCCATCGGACGGGGCGCGGGACGACCGTCAAGCCCCGTGGTGTCGCGCGACACGATCATCGAGACTGCGATCACGCTTATCGACAAAGAGGGGCTCGATGCGTTCAGTGTTCGTAAACTGGCTCGCACGTTGAATGTGACCTCGCCGACGATATATCACCACTTCGGCGATCGGAGCGATGTGCTGGCACACGTCGTCCGGCGCTTACTGCGCGACTTGAGTCAGCCGAAGCCGCAACGCAATTGGCAAGAGTATCTGATGGAATCCGCTCGCGCGTATCGGCAAGTTATCGTGGAACACCCCAATTTCGCACCGCTGCTTGCTACGCGGCCCTGGAGTCGGGGCCACGCGCTCGTCGACGAAGGCCTGCGCATTCTCGAAGATGGTGGCGTGCCAGCGCATCTCCAACTTCTCATGCTTCGGGCCATCGAAATCATCGTCATCGGGTCAGGCGTGTTGGCAGGCCACCTGGACAGCTCAATCTATGGTGATGTCGACGAAAAGTATGCGCATCTGCGCAACGCCATCGAGGCCGATCGGTTCAACGAGTCCGAGGCTTTCGACTTCATCTGCCGCGCCATGGTGACCGGATTGACCGCGACGGTTATCTCCTCATCCATCAGCTGACTCGAACTACCTCCGCACCCACACATCTTGTCTCACGGCGGTGGTCCAAACCCTTTGTGGCGCTGGCTATCAACCGACGTCTGACCAAATGCGACACCCGCACACCCGACCGCGCCGCAATTTGAAGCCGGCGCTGCAGACACCATTGTGCCTCTGAAAGATTGCGGTGGGCTGGTTAAGCATCACGGCGGGATCTCACCACGCGCGGCCCGGGACCAACCCTCCATTCAGACGGCCGTCGACCTTGACAATATGTCAGTGACATATTAACGTCGGTCGTGTCACAACAAGTCATCCCAACCCTGCGCAATGGACGGGCGACTTCAACGGTCAGCCGCGCGACAATCGGAGGTAAGACGTGAAGTTCGGCATCATGTTCGAGTTGTCGACGCCCCGGCCGTTCACACGCCAGACGCAGCGTGCGGTGTACGAAAACGCACTCGAGCAGGCTCGAGTGGCGGAGGAAGCCGGTTTCGACTCGGCGTGGTGCGTCGAACATCACTTCATGGAGGAGTACAGCCATTCGAGTTCGCCCGACATCTTCCTGGCCGCGCTAGCCCGCGAAACACACACGATGCGACTGGGTTTCGGCATCGCGACATGCGTGCCGGGCTATCATTCCGCGGTCCGCCTGGCGGAGAAGGCCGCTTTCCTCGATCACATCTCGGGCGGCCGCGTCGAGTTCGGCACCGGTCGCTCATCGACGTGGAACGAACTAGGTGGCCTCGGCGCCGACCCCGACATCACCAAGGAGTCGTGGGACGAATACGTCCGAGCCATCCCGAAGATGTGGACCGTCGAGCGGGCAACAATCGAGGGCACACACGTGAACCTGCCCGAACGCAATGTCTTACCGAAGCCCTACCAAGACCCGCACCCACCGATGTGGACGGCAGTCACCTCACCGGGCACCGAGGTCGAGGCGGGCGAACGTGGCATGGGTGCGCTGATGTTGTCGATGGCAGACATCAACAAGAACGTGCCGCGCTTCGCGGCTTACCGGGACGCAATCAAGCGCTGCACACCGGTAGGAGAATTCGTCAACAACCGGATCGCCGCGGTCTCGTGGCTGCACTGCCACGAGAACGACGACGTTGCGCAGAAACGCGGGAAGCTTCTGTTCGAGACATTCGGCTATCTCGCAGGACAGTCGCTTGAGGTATCAGAAGTCTTCCCGTCCAACGCATACGGCGCCTACGGTCTGCTCAGCGAGATCCGTCCTGACCCGAACGCGCCGGAGGACGCCAAGAAGAAGCCCACCAACGGCTTCCTGTTCGGCACCCCCGAGGCGGTCCGCGGAATCGTGTCCAAATGGCAGGATGCCGGCGCCGACCAGCTGAACTTGATGGTCCAAAGCGCCGAAGTCCTTCCCCAGGAAGAGGTTCTGGAAAGCATCCGATTGTTCGGCCGCGAAGTCATTCCCAAGTTCGACACCTCGACCACCGTCGGCCAGGAGGCCTAGCAATGAGAGAACTCCTGTTTGGCAGGCGTCCGGTCGACACCATGGCGAATCAGTACACAGGCGAATACGATCCGTCCCTCACCGACGACATCACGTTGCAGAATGTCGCATTGCACTACGTGCTGTGGGAGATCGCGACGCAAGACGGTACCGACAACATGGCCCCCAGCCTCCACCCGACGTGGCCGGGTCTGCTGTCGCTGTTGTTCTGGCGTGTCCCCGAC
>JBKOYU010001111.1:0-4381 GCA_046725575.1 Actinomycetota bacterium
GTCGAAATGGGCTCTCTTCACCCGTCACCCCTATAGAAGCTTAGCGATTAAGCTTCGTCACCAAGGAGGTGAACGATGACAATCACAGACAGAGCAGTTTTGGTAACCGGGGCCAATCGCGGTATAGGGCAGGCGCTGGTCGAGGAAGCCTTGAGGAGAGGCGCGATGCGCGTGTATGCCGGTACGCGCCAGCCCCTGGTCCACTTGGATGAGCGTGTCACGCCGCTGATGCTGGACGTGACCAACGCCGCGCAGACTCAGGGAGCGGTCGAGAGAGTCGAATCTCTCGATATCCTCATCAATAACGCCGGCTTGGCGCTTTTCGATGACTTGAGCGATCGTGCCGCGCTCGAACGGCACCTCGCCGTCAATCTTTTTGGCACATATGGCGTGACCCAGGCTTTCCTGCCGTTGCTGACTCGTTCTCGGGGAGCCATCGTCAACGTCGGGTCGGTGACCGCGTTGGCCGCCCTCCCGCTCATTCCGGCCTACTCGATCTCGAAGGCGGCTGTGTTCTCCCTGTCGCAATCGCTGCGCGCCCTGTTGGCCGGACGCGGGGTGACGGTACATGCCGTCCTGGCCGGCCCCGTGGACACGGATATGTCCCGAGCCCTCGACATACCGAAGGCCTCTCCGGAGTCCGTCGCGCGAGCCATCCTCGACGGAGTGCAGAACGGTGAGGATGACATCTTCCCCGATGCCATGGCGGCGTCGATGGCGCAGAGCTGGCGCACCGGTGCGGCCAAGGCCCTCGAGCGGCAGTTCGCCGCACTCCTGGACGCGCAACCCGTCACGCCGTGACTCCCGACCATCGGGAGAAAGTCGGCGGACCCTCTGCGCCCAGTCCGTGGATCTGCCGTCGTCAATACAGACAGTCGAAATGCCCAACAACGGAAAGGCCGAAATCGCAATGAACACACCCTCGATCGTGTCAGCGCAGGAGTGGCAGGCCGCGCGCCAGCAGCTGCTCCGCCAAGAAAAGGAGGTCACCCGCGCCCGTGACGCGCTGGCCGCCTCGCGCCGACGGATGCCGTGGCTGCTGGTGGACAAGCACTACGAGTTCGACGGGCACGAGGGCAGGGCCAGCCTGCTCGACCTGTTCGACGGCCGACGTCAACTCATCGTTTATCGCGCCTTTTTCGAACCCGGCGTGCACGGATGGCCCGACCATGCCTGCCGCGGCTGCTCCATGGTTGCCGACAACATCGGCCACGTCGCTCACCTGAACGCCCGCGACACCACACTCGTATTGGCCTCGCGCGCACCGCAAGCCGACATCGAGCGGGTCAAGGCCCGGATGGGTTGGCAGATGCCGTGGTACACCATCACCGACGGGTTCGACGTGGACTTCGGCGTGGACGAATGGCATGGCACCAACGCCTTCATCCGCGACGGCGATAGCGTGTTCCGCACGTACTTCATCAACAACCGCGGCGACGAGGCCTTGGGCAGTACGTGGAGCTACCTCGACATCACCGCGCTTGGGCGCCAGGAACTGTGGGAGGACTCACCGGAGGGCTACCCGCAGACCACGCCCTACGAATGGTGGAACTGGCACGACGAATACGGTGACCCCGAGTCGTCGTCCGACGAGTGGAAGAGACGGTCGGCTGCCGCCCAGGCTCTGCTGCGCACGAACGGCGACACCACGTGATCGGTCGCGCGGCCGTCGTCGGGCGGCGCGCCTTCTACCAAGCCCTCCACACCCCCCACGCATACCATGCCGCCACAACCAGTCGCGGCGTGACATAGGGCTACTACTCGCCAAGGAGCCCGAGCGACATCGCAGTCGTCACCGCGGCGGTGCGGTCGGAAACCCCGAGCTTGTTGAAGGCGCGCAGCAGATGGGTTTTCACGGTCGCTTCGCTGATGTGCAACAGCTGGCCGATCTCTGCGTTGGTCTTGCCCTTGGCGACCTGAGCGAGCACCTCGACTTCACGTGCCGACAGCGTCACCGAAGTTGGTTGACGCACAAAGTGAACCAGACGGTCGGCAACCGTCGGGGCTAACACGGTCTTACCGCGTGCGGCGTCACGCACGGCATCCGCTAACTCGGCACGGGATGCGTCCTTGAGCAGGTATCCCGTTGCGCCCGCTTCGACCGCACGCAGGATGTCGGTGTCAGATTCGTAGGTGGTGACGACGACGATCCGCGTGCGGGGGAGAGTCGCGAGAATGCGCTCCGTCGCCGTCACGCCGTCGACATCGGGCATCCGCAAATCCATGAGAATCACGTCGGGGCGCAGAGATTCGGCCAATGCGATCGCCTCAGCACCCGAGCCTGCCTCGCCGACAACCGTCAGGTCGTGTTCGGCGTCGATCATTCCGCGCAGGCCCTCACGCACCACGGGGTGGTCGTCGACCAGAAGCACCGTCGTCATGCCGGGACCTCGACCGTCACCGTTGTCCCGCCGCCGGGGGTGGCCGTCACCGACATCGAGCCGCCCACCTGCGTGGCACGGGCACGCATACCACGCAGCCCGAACCCTTCTGTGTGCTCATCGGAAAGTCCAATGCCGTTGTCCGCGATGGACAGTCGGACACCACGCTTCACCGGCGATAGCGCCACGGTCACCGCGCTGGCCCCAGAATGCTTGCGAATGTTGGCGAACGCCTCCTGCGCTGCCCGCAACAGCACCACATCGGTCGCCATGCCCAGTGGTGGAAGCTCGCCGTCGACGCGGACTGTGGCTTCGATGCCGCTTTCCGCCGACAGCCTGTCGCACTGGCGTTGGATCGCAGCGGAAAGCGAACCGTCATGCAGGGCGGTCGGTGTCAGCTCGGCCACCATCGCCCTTGCCTCGGCGAGGTTTTCGCGCGCGGTGCTGCGGATCAGCGCGACATGTCTCTTGGCCGCCGCTGTGTCGCTCTCCAACTCCGGTTCGACAGCCTGCGCGAGCGCGACGATGCTCGTGAACCCTTGCGCCAATGTGTCGTGGATTTCCCGTGCCAGCCGTTCCCGCTCGGCGGCGGCACCTGCCTCGCGCGACAGCCGAGCGCTCTCGGCTCGGCTGGCCGCAAGTTCTTCGACCAGGGCGGCCAGTCTCTCGCGTTGCCGCATCGATGTCATGATCACCGTGCCGATGACGGGCGCCGCGATCACGCCGATGAGCGTAACGGCCACCGCCAGAGGCAGATTGGGCCAATGTGTTCCGTGAAACAGCAGTGCGAGGCCAAGCGGTGCGAGGTTCACGACCGCGGTAACCACGAGCGCGGCGGGCAAGGGCAACGTGGCGAAGACCAGGGGATAGATCGCCGGCACTGCGGCAATGGCAACGGACGAGGCCGTCAACGCGACTACCCACAGTCCGATCACAGCCGCGAGAAACAGCGGGGTTCGCCAATCGAATTCATCCGCATAGATGACGCGGCGGCCGAACACCAATACACACACGACCATGCCGGCCAACGCCGTGACCGCCACCGGCACATTGCCGGGGAAGCGGTGATCGAGCATCACTACCCCTGCGGCGGCCGCGACGCACATGGCCGCGATGTAGGCCTCCCAGAGCCAGTGCCAGTCAGTGTCGCGGTGCGGGCTCATTCGGCGATGCTAACTTTCGGTCGGCACCCAGTTGCCGTGAAAGCCGTGCGGCACACGGACCGGAAGGTGCACGGTCCCGACGGTTTCCAGCGTCTGCCCGTCGAGCAGAACCAGGTCGCTGCGGTCGGTCGAGCGGTCGTACACGAAACCCATCGCCACGCCATCGTCTTCGGCGGCATCCGTGGTGGACGGGACGAACACGAACTCGCCAGGTTCGCGACCGGGCCCGAACGCGACCGACTGGGTGCTCCGCGTGGCGACGTCGTGCTTGAGGATCGCGTCGGGCGTTCCCGATGCCCCGTCGGAGTAACCGACCGCGTAGCCGTACCGGTGGTGACGGCCGACCAGTCGCTCGTCGACGCGCGGGAACTCCTGCGCGGTGTCATCGAGCCGTTCTTCGGTCACCTTCCCGGCGTCGAGGTCTACGGTCCAGCGGTCCAGAGACTGGGTCTGGGGGACCAGTCGGCGTCCGCTGTTGAATACCGACTCATGGCGCACCACGTCGAGCACGATGCGATCGCCATCGTCGTAGGCGTTGAGCGGATGGAAGACGTAGCACGGTTGCACCTCGAACCACCGAATGTCGGCTGCGGTCCCTTCGCGAGGCAGCACGCCCACCCGAGCCTGCCGCTCCGGCGCCCATCGGTAGGGCATGCCGCCGCCGGGCGGCCCCGAGCGCTCCGAGCCGCGCATGATCGCGCGCACCACGAAATCCGGTGCGGCGTGGCGTTCGGCGAGCCGCGTCAGCATTCCGGCGACCGCTTTGGCGGGCCGGTTGTGTAGCCCCGCACCTAAGTCCAGCGCGACCGGTAGGTCGTAGAGCACGACGTGCTTCTC
>JBKOYU010000582.1:0-2506 GCA_046725575.1 Actinomycetota bacterium
GTTGTATCTCGGCCTGGCCTCAGATCTGAAGGCCGACAACATCGCGGTGAATTGCCTGAGCCCGTCGCGCGTCGTGCTCACCGAGGGCTGGGCGGCCGGTGGCGGCGGCATGGAGATCCCACCCGAAATGGTCGAGCCTCCCGAGGCCATGGCCAACGCCGCCGTGCTGCTGGCACAACAGGATGCCAACGGCATCACCGGCACGATCCAGCGCTCGGAAGAGCTTGTCGCTCAGCAGTAATCACGCGAGACAGCGCGGCGGGTTTTTCGTGTCGGATCAGTATGTCGCCTGGGCCGCCGACGCCGCGCCGACTGATCCTGGGTTCGTCCTGGACCGCAGTGGGAGGTTTGAGAGCAGCAGATAAGACCGGCCTGACGGTCGACAGTCATCGACGGAATCGACTTGATGCCTGATTCGCTGTTGGGGACTGATTCCGTCGGTCATCAAGCGCCACAGTGAGTTCCAGATCATCCTCTCTCGAGCAGTCTCTCGTCGTATGTGACCGGAGCTGTCGTCGAGGTGACCCGTGGACGCCATGTGTGAGCGTCGGCGACTCACAGCAGTGGGACCTCGTCCTCTTCGTGTCTTGAAGAGCGGACTGTGGCAGGTATGGCAGCGAGATGTCCGCACCCAGCTCCTCGGCTTGAGCTGCAGACCCAGGTCTCCTTCACCGGCAACTCGATGTACGACGCCACAAAATGGGGCCTCGAAGGCCTCGCCGAGTCTGTGGCACAGGAAGTGGCGTAGTTCGGCATCGGTGTCACGATTGTCGAGCGGGGCGGCGCACGCACCGAATTCCGTTACGGCAGTGCACAGGTCGCTGCGGCGATGCCGGAGTACGCGGGCACCCCTACCCGCCCCTTCGAGCGGATGCCCGAATCGTCGAACGGCTCGCCCCCGGCGATCCGGTCCGGATGGCGAAAGCGATCATCGACAGTGTCGACGTCGAGCCGGCGCCGCTGCGGATCGTGTTGGCCTCGCAGGCACTTGAGACCACCATCGCAACACTCGAGAAGCGAATCGTCGATTTCGAGGCGCAAAAGGTTTTGGCGCGGCAATCGCATTGGTGTCGGGGGTAACCGCTCCGATAGTGCGTCCGGGAGGTTGGACATGCGTACCGAGAGACTCGCCTGGGCGGGACGCGTCAGGATGTCCGGCGGCGATCACGGTCATCTTGCTGCCCGCCATGCGTTAGACCCGCGGCACGAAGCGACCGTCGACGGCGGTCCATCCGCCTTCGACCAACTGCAGGGTGCCGGTCACGTACGTTGATGCATCCGATGCCAGGAACAGGATCGCGCCAACGATCTCGTCAGGCGTGGCCCAGCGCTTCAGTGCGGTCTTGTCCGCGTAGGCGCTGTACCAGTCGGGATCGGACTTGATCTGCTGGGTTAGCGGTGTCTCGAACGGGCCCGGTGCGATGGCGTTCACCCGCACACCAGACGGACCGAGTTCGGCCGCCAGGACCTTCGTCAATTGCAGAACCCCGCCTTTGGCGGCGGCGTACAGACCCTGACCCGGCTCGACTACCAGTGCGCGGAAGCTGGAGAAGTTGATGATGCTGCCCTTGCCGCGGGCGACCAGCCCCGGTCCGAACGCCTTGGCGAGCCGGTACGTGCCCTTCAGGCTGACATCGATGACCCGGTCGAATTCGTCGTCAGTGGTGTTGAGCACCTGCTTGCGCACGTTGATCCCGGGCGTGGCCACCAGAACCTCGGTATCAGGATGTGCGGCCGCCAGCGCGTCGATGGATTCGGTGTCGGTGACGTCGACTTCGGCGGATTCGGCGCTGTAGCCCTGCGCTTCGATCTCGGCGACGGTGTCCTTCAAGCCTTCTACGTTTACATCGGCGACCACCAGAGTGGCGCCGTACTGTGCCAGTGCGGTGCTGGCAGCCCTGCCCAGCCCGCTGCCGCCACCGACAACGACAACCTTTCGGCCGTCGAGCCGGAACAACGATGTGTAATCGATCGAATCGGACATATTCTTCTTCCTCGCGCTCGTACGTGCCGTCGTCAGGCCGATGCGCTGGCGGTGCCGCGCAGGATCTGGATGAGGGATGAGTCGTCGGATCGCCCGAGTCCGGCGCGGCGACCGGCAAGGTAGAGCTGTTCGGCCGCGGAGGCCAGCGGCGTGGGGTAGGCCTTCGCGCGGGCCGCTTCGGTGACCAGGCCCATGTCTTTGACGAAGATGTCGATGGTGGAGCGGATTTCATTGTTCGGGTTGTCGACCATGCGTGAGCCGCGGTCGTCGAGCATGAAAGATGCGGCCGCGCCGTGCCGCAGGACCTCCCAGGTGGGACCGGCTTGCAGGCCGAGCGCCTCAGCGTAGGCAAGGGCTTCCGCGGCCACCGCGATGTGCACCCCGCACAGCAACTGGTTGACCAGTTTGACCTTTTGCCCGTCCCCGGGTTCGGTGCCGACGACGGGAACGTTGCGGGCCATCGCGTCCAGCACTGGTTGCACGACGGCCAGCGCGGCCGGCGAGCCGCTGACCATGATGAGC
>JBKOYU010000044.1:0-2352 GCA_046725575.1 Actinomycetota bacterium
GTCTGACGCTGCCGTGGCTGATCCGGCGGCTCGGCGTGCAGGGCGATGAGGCCCGCACCGACGCGATCGCCGCGGCAGCCGCACAGGACAAGGCGGCGCGGGCCGCTGGCGAACGGCTCGACGAGTTGCGGGAGGTGCTGCGCGGGCTCGACCTGGAGGAGGCGACACTGAACCGTGGCTGAATCGCGATTGATCGACACCGCGCTGGGATCGGTGCGCGTGCAGGTCCGCGGCAGCGGCGAGGCGATGATGTTCTGGCCGAGCCTGCTGATGACGGGCGACATGTGGGCCGCGCAGGCCGACCACTTCAGCGGGGATCATCAGGTGATCCTCGTCGACCCGCCTGGCTTCGGCGAGAGTGAAAAGCTCACGGCGCCATTTACTTTCGATGATTGCGCGCGCTGCATCGTCGACATCCTCGACGGCCTCGGCCTGCAGCGCACGCACTTCGTCGGGAACTCATGGGGCGGCATGATCGGCGGGACGTTCGCAGCCACCTACCCCGATCGCATCGGCAGCGCGGTGTTGATGAACTGCACCGCGTCGCCCGCGGGCACCCGGCAGAAGATCGAGTACGGCTTCCTGCTGTGGTTGGCCCGACTGCTGGGCGGGATCCGGCCGCCGCTGACCCGTTCGGTGCTCAAGGCATTCCTCGGCCCGACGACGTTCACCACCCGGCCCGATGTCGTGGCGTTCGTGCGCGACACGGTGCAGCGCGTCGATGTGCGGTCGGGCGGCTGGGCGGTTCGCAGCGTGGTGCCTGCCCGGCCGGATCAGCGCGCACTGCTGTCGCGGGTGACGACGCCCGTGCTGGTGGTCGCCGGTGTCGAGGATGCGACGTTCCCGTTGGCCGAGACGATCGCGATGGCCGAGGCGATTCCCGGCGCGGCCGTCGCGGTGCTCGAAGGGGTTGCGCATCTGGCCGCACTGGAGAACCCGGCCGTCGTCAACACGCTGATCGGGGAGTTTGTGTTCCGCGGGTAGCGTCGATTCATGACCCAAGCGCCGGAGCTGCCACCCCTTCACATGCGACGGGATGCGTTTAACCCGACTCCGGAACTGCGCGAAATCCGCGAGACCGACGGTGTGCGCACCGTCGTCAACGCGTTCGGCATGACGGTCTACCTCGTCACCCGGCACGAGGACATCAAGGAAGTGCTGTCGGACCACGAGCGGTTCTCCAACGGCCGGCCACCGGGTTTCGTCGTACCAGGAGCGCCGGACATCCCCGAGCGGGAGCAGGCCAGGGCGCGGGCCGGCAATCTGCTGGGCCTGGATCCGCCGGAGCACCAGCGGCTACGGCGCATGCTCACCGCCGAATTCACGATCCGCAGGATGAAGCGGCTGGAGCCGCGAATCGTAGAGATCGTCGAAGCACAATTGGACGCGATGGAAAAGGCCGGGCCGCCAGCGGATTTGGTGGAGAGCTTCGCGCTGCCGATCCCGTCGCTGGTTATCTGCGAGCTGATCGGCGTGCCGTATGACGACCGCGACGCCTTCCAGCGCCGCAGCGCCCGGCAGCTCGACTTGTCCATTCCGATTCCCGAGCGGCTGGAACTACAGCGACAGGGCCGCGCGTACATGAGCTCGTTGGTCGAGCGGGCGCGAATACAGCCCGGTGAGGACATCCTCGGCATGCTGGTGCGCGAACACGGCGACGAGCTGACCGATGACGAACTCGTCGGCATCGCAAGCCTATTGCTGCTCGCCGGGCACGAAACCACGTCGAACATGCTGGGGCTCGGCACGCTGGCATTGCTGCGGCATCCCGAGCAACTGGCCGCCGTCCGCGACGATCCCGAGGCGATCGGGCCTGCCGTCGAGGAGCTACTGCGCTGGCTGTCGATCGTGCACAGCGCCATTCCGCGGATCACCACGACCGACGTCGAGATCGCCGGAGCGCCGATTCCCGCCGGAGAACTGGTGTTCGTGTCGCTGCCGTCGGGCAATCGCGATCCGGATTTCATCGACTCGCCGGAGATGCTCGACATCCGTCGCGGCGCCCCAGGGCATCTGGCATTCGGCCATGGTGTGCACCATTGCCTGGGCGCCCCACTGGCCCGCATGGAGATGCGGATCGCGTTCCCGGCACTGCTGCGCCGCTTCCCCACGCTGGCGCTGGCCGAGGACTTCGCCGATGTGCCGTTCCGGTCGTTTCATTTCATCTACGGTCTGAAATCGCTGGAGGTGACCTGGTGAAAGTCACAGCCGATCGAGACGTCTGCATCAGCGCGGGCAACTGCGTGATGGTCGCCAGCGCCGTCTTCGATCAGGACGAAGACGGCATCGTGGAGTTGCTCGTCGACGAGGTGCCCGAGGGTGAAGAGGACAATGCGCGCGAGGCCGTAAGGC
>JBKOYU010001027.1:0-3134 GCA_046725575.1 Actinomycetota bacterium
CCGCGTTCCTGGCCGGCACCGGAATGAATCCGGTGATCGCCGAGCGCGTCGCACCGGGAATCGACGAGGTGATGGGCGCGTGCATTCTGCGCCTCTACCGATCGGCGGTTCAACCGGTCCTGGCCGAACTGGGTAAGGGGCTGGAGGCTGCTGCCGCCCGTCCGGGCTTGGCGATCCTGGCAACCGAGGATCATGACGTCGGCACCGACGAGCAGCGCCGGCGCACAGCCGCCCGTGCCGGGGCGCGCGTCGAGGTCTTGGACGGTCTCGGCCATTGGTGGATGACCCAGGATCCCCGTCGCGCAGCGTCGCTGCTCAGTTCGTTCTGGTCGTCGGTGGCGGGTTTGACACAGCCATGACTGATGCCGGCCAAAAACCGAACCTCGGCCGATTCGGATTGTTCGGAGCGCCAGTAACTTCCGATCAGGCGAAGGCCATCGAGGCGCTGGGCTATGGCGCTGTGTGGGTGGGCGATTCGCCGTCTGGCGAGCTGGATTGGGCCGAACCGATCCTTGAGAAGACCACCACGCTGAAGGTGGCCAGCGGCATCGTGAACATCTGGACGGCGCACGCCGGGCTGGTCGCGGAGTCCTTTCACCGCATCGAGAGGGCCTACGCCGACCGCTTTCTGCTGGGTATCGGCGTCGGCCACCCCGAGGCCCATCAGCTGTACCGCAAGCCGATCGACGCGCTCAACGACTACCTCGACAAGCTGGACGAGTACGGCGTGCCGAAGAGTCGCCGCGTCCTGGCGGCGGTCGGGCTGCGGGTGCTCGAGCTGTCCGCACGCCGGAGCGCGGGCGCCCATCCGTATCTCACGACACCGGAGCACACCGCCCAGGCGCGCGAGTCGATCGGGCCCGCAGCGTTTCTCGCACCGGAGCACAAGGTGGTGCTGAGTGCCGACGTCGAGGAGGCGCGCGCCGTCGGCCGCGAGCGGTACCTGAACCTGACGAATGCCCTCAACAACTTAAAACGGCTGGGGTTCAGTGATGACGACGTGGCCAAGCCCGGCAGCGACCGCCTGGTGGACGCCGTCGTCGCCCACTGCAGGATGGACGCCGTCGCGGCGCGGTTGAAGCAGCACCTCGACGCGGGCGCGGATCACGTGCCGGTGCAGGTGTTGACGTCACCCGAAAAGCCTCGTGCCCGCACTCGCCGAACTGGCCGGGCCACTCGGCCTGCTGTGACGTGCGACGATCTATCTGGGGCTGACTCTGAGCGAACCGCGAAAGCGACTGCGGTGCCAGTCAACTGAGAAATGCCGCTTCGAATCCGCGGCCGTGCCGCGATGTCGCGCCGCCGACTGGCTACGGCGGTTCTCGCCGGTTTCACCAGGTTTTGACGTCGGTCGCGATCGTTTCGGCCAGCTTCGCTGCCGCAATCGGGTCCACTCGCGCGCTGATCATTACACCGATTTGGGTGGCGGCCAGAATGTCGGCTTTGGCTTCGCGGTCGTGGATGGTTTCGGCCATCCCGCCGAGCGCGTGGAAGATGGCCGCCCGCACCCGGTTGCGGTACTCCAGCACAACCTGGACGGCGTCGGCGTCGAGGACATTCAGCTCCGTGGACGTGTTGGCAATCAGGCATCCGCGGGTGAGCACCGAATTCGGTGAACCCCGAAGATTGGCAGCCTGCGCCAAAAAGTAGCCAACGATCTCCTCGCGACCGGCTCCGGTGGCCTCCATGGGCGCCAGCATGGGCCAGATCAGTTCGTCCAGGTAGTTGCGCAGCGCGCGGTCGAACAGGCCTCTCTTGCTGCCGTAGGTCAGGTACATGCTGGAGCGGCTCAGTCCGGTCGCCGCCTCCAGGTCGGCCAACGAGGTCGAGGCATATCCGCGCTGCCAGAACACGTCGCGAGCGGCACGCACCACGGTGGTGTCATCGAACTGCTTGTGCCGGCCCACGCCCGTAATGCTACCGGGGGACTTGACTTATTGAACCGATTGATCCAGTATGTTTTTTGGGACCGATCGGTTCAGTAACTGTTGGCGCGCCAGCTGGTAGCCACACAAAACGCATGCCGCGACCGACGTCGTGGCGGCGCCTAACTTAGGGAGTTGACCGCGATGTCTGCACAGACCACGTCCACCATCTTCGTCATCGGCGGTACCGGCGCTCAGGGGATGCCTGTTGTGCGTGACCTGGTCGCCGATGGGAAGTACTCGGTTCGGGTGCTCACCCGTGATGCCAGTTCGTCGCGGGCCAAGGCCCTGCTCGCGTTGGGCAACGTCGCCATTCTTGAGGGTTCATTCGCCGATGATGACGTCCTGCGGGAGGGGTTCGGTGGGTGTGACGGGGCGTTCGTCAACATCGATGGGTTCAACACCGGTGAGAAGACCGAAACCTACTGGGCCATCCGCAGCTATGAGATCGCTCTCGAGGCGGGCATCAAGTTCTTCGTCTACGGAAACCTCGACTACGCGCTGAAGAAATCGGGCTATGACTCGACGTTCCGCACCGGCCACTACGATGGCAAAGGGCGCATGGCCGAATGGATCCTGTCCCAGAACCAATCGAACGGGGACAGGATGGGTGCGGCGATCTTCACCTCGGGCCCCTACATCGAGATGGCCATCTCGCCATTGACGCCGATGACCCCCACCGTCGAAGACGGCGTTGTCACCTGGCGGGTTCCGCTCGGGCAGGGAGCCGTGCCGCACGTGGCGTTGGACGACTGCGGCTACTACGTTCGCTGGCTGTTCGACCATCCCCGCCTGGCCAACGGCATGAACCTCGAAGTGGCGATCGCCCACATGACCTACACCGAACTGGCTGCGGCGTTCGAGAAGGTGACCGGACACCGCGCCCAATACATCGACACCGCTCTCGAGGACTATTGGAACGGCCCACTCAGCGGCGTGGCGGACCTGCCGGCCGGATACAACGCAGACCCAAACGACAAGAGCACCATGAGTTTTCGGGACAACTTCACCGGCTTCTGGAACATGTGGAAACACGGAATCATCACCCGCGACTATGCCCTGCTCGATGAGATCCACCCCAACAGGATCAGAACCGCCGAGGAATGGTTCAGACGAGAAGACAAGCTCGGAAGAGACCTCGGCAAGGGCAGTCTGTGGGAGCGGGTCCAACCGGAAAACTGGAGCCTCGAGTCCGCAGTCCTCAAAGGC
>JBKOYU010000120.1:0-7162 GCA_046725575.1 Actinomycetota bacterium
CGATGAGGGGGTCCGGTCTGCCGACCACCTCATTGTCGTTGTTGTCGTAGTCGAACTTAGTCGCCAATGCTCACTGCGCCGATTCAACCCCACGCCGTCACGGTAATCGAGCGCTCTGACAATCATGGTGACGTGCAGAGGGCTTGCTATGAGCGATGATTGGGCGCAACAAACGCGATGTGGTCTATCGGCTCCACGCGCATGTTGTCCTGGCGCCGAAATATCGCAAGGAATTGATTATGCAGCAAGTCACCAACGATCTCCGGTCCTAGTTCAAGGAAGTCTGCAGCCGCTATCGACGCGCGTTCGCCCAGATGCCGCGCGGGTGAACGCCTGGTGCGCTACTTAGCTACGCGACGAGGGCGCGTCAACGCCATCCGGGTCAACAGCTTGTTCATCCGCTTGAGCGCCTTCGGCGAGTTGTTGTAGTAATTGGCGCCGGCGCCGACGTTGGTGCGCGGCGCCACCACCGCCTCCTGACGGCAGTACTTGCGCAGGCCCTCGGCGCCGCCGAACCGCGCGCCCATACCCGACGTCTTCCAGCCACCCATCGGTGCCGTCGTGCACATCAGGTTCGAGATCACGTCGTTGACGTTGACTGCACCGCAATCCAACTGCACCGCAACCGCTTTCGCACGTTCGACGTCGTTGGAGAACACCGAGGCGGACAACCCGTACGGGCTGTCGTTGGCCAGCCGGATCGCCTCATCAACCGTCGACGCTTTCATGATCGGCAGCGTCGGCCCGAACGTCTCCTCCGTCATGCACGCCATCGAATGGTCCACGTCGACCAGCACCGTCGGCTGGTAGAAGCTGCCGGCGCCGCTCGGCCGCCGGCCGCCGGTCAGCACCTTCGCACCCTTGGCCTTGGCGTCGGCGACATGACGCTCGGTCACCGCGACCTGGCTCTCGTCGATCAGCGAGCCGAAGTCATACCCGTCGCCAGCGCCCATCTTCAGGTTGTTGACGTCCCGCACCACCGCCGCGACGAACTGGTCGTACACCGGCTCGAGCACATACACCCGCTCTACCGACACACATGTCTGGCCCGCGTTGAAGAAAGCGCCCCACACCGCGGCGTGCGCTGCGAGGTCGATGTCGGCGTCCTCCAGCACGATCATCGGGTCCTTGCCGCCAAGCTCCAGGCTGACCGGGGTGAGCCTGCGCGCGGCCCGCTCCATCACCTTCGCACCCGTCGCGCTGGACCCGGTGAATTGGATGAAATCGGAGTTGTCGATGACGGCCTCCGACACCTCACGCGCCCCTTGCGCCAGCGCCAGCACCTCGGGCGCGCCGGAGTCCAGCCACCCCCCCAGCAGCAGCTCGGCGGTCAACGGCGTGCGCTCCGACGGCTTGAGCAGCACCGCGCAGCCGGCGGCCAGCGCACCGATGGCGTCCATCAGCGCGTTGGCGACAGGGTAATTCCACGGCGCGATGATGCCGACCACCGGACGCGGCCGGTAGTGCACCTCGACCTTCTTGATCGCCAGGAACGGCAGCGACGCCGGACGCGGTTCGGGCGCTAGGGCCTTCTCCATCGTCTTGATGTAGTACGACGCGATCATGATCAGCAGCGGCACCTCTTGCGCGGCGTCGGTGGCCGACTTGCCGGTTTCCTTGACGAGCAGCGCCTCGATCTCGTCGCGGTGCTTGCCCAGCCACACCGCGTAGCGGGCCAGCACCTTGGCGCGACCCTTGGCACCGCGGGCCTCCCACTGCTTCTGCGCCTCGCGCAGACTCGCCGCGATTCGCGGCACGTCGGCGGGGTCGGTCCAGCGCACACGACCGGCGACCGCGCCAGTCGCAGGATTGCGGATGGTGCTGGTGTCGGGCAGATCAACTTCGGGAGTCGCCGTCATGGCCTCATGGTAACCACCGGCTGTGACGCAGATCGCACCGGGGTTGACACGTGTCAAGTCTGGTGGGATGCGTGTCCTAATGCGAGGGCTGCCACCGACACGATCGCCGTGCCGAGCAGCAGTGCGCCAACCGCGTCGGTGAAGTAGTGGTACGTAACCGCTTGGCCCACCATGCCGAGCAGGCACCATGCGACGGCGACGAGCACTAGCGCGAGCACCCGTGGGTCGGTGAAGAACAGCAGCGAGCGGGCAGGACTGTGGCGGTAGCTCTGGAACCAGTCGTCCACTGCCGTCGAGCCTCTGCCGACCGCCCACCCGAGCAACAACATGCCGGCCACCCCGATCGGTGGCCATAGGCGGATCAGGCGATTCCTCGCACGTAGGCCGCCTGGCCCAGGTGCTGGGCGCAGTCATCGATGATGCTGACCAGCCGCGCGCTCGCGGTGACCGGCGGATTCCATCGGGTGTCGACGATACGGCTCAGCTCGTCAGGCGTCACCGAGGCGATGTACTCCAGCGTCACCTTGTGCACCCCGTGGTAGTAGCCGGCTAGCAGGTCGGCCGACGCGCGCACCTTGCTGACGTCCTCGGGGCTGTGGCCGTAGCCGGTGTCGTTGCGCGGGAGGTCGAGACCGAACCGGTCGACCCAGCCGTCACGCGTCCACACCTCCTCAATGCCCGCGATGTCGCAGAGCTGCGCGTCGTGGACACGCGCGCTATGCCAGATCAGCCACGCGATGCTGTTGGCGGTGCCGGTCGGCCGGAAGAACGCGATCTCGTCGGTCAGCTCGTCGGTCAGTTCCTCGACGTGCTCGATGAGCCGGGTGAACGAGTCGCGCAGCAGTTCCCGAACCGCAGCATCAGAGTCAGCCATGCGCCCGACGCTACCTCGCGTAGTGGAATCCCTTCGGCAAGCCGGCATCCGGGATGTGGCCGTAGAGCTCTTCTCCGGGCAGCCCCTCGCCGATGATCGACCTGGCGGCAATCAAGGCGTCCAGGTCTACTCCCGTGCGCAGGCCCATCGACTCCAGCAGGTAGACGAGGTCCTCGGTGACAATGTTGCCGCTGGCGCCGGGGGCGTAGGGACAACCGCCGAGTCCCGCCTGTGAGGAGTCGAAGGTGGTGACGCCGACGTCGAGCGCGGCGACCACGTTGGCCAGGCCTTGGCCGCGGGTGTTGTGGAGGTGCGCCCCGCCGGCCCGGTCGCCCAGTTCGGCGTTGAGACGGGTGAACAACCGCCGGATCTGCGCGGGATTCGCGTAGCCAGTGGTGTCGGAAAGGCCGACGGTGTCGGCACCGTTGCGCGCGGCGGTCACGGCGAGCTCGATGACCCAGTCCTCGTTGACCGGGCCTTCCATGGTGCAGCCGAACGCGGTGGACACGCCGACCTCGAGGCGCAGGTCGGGGATGTCCGCGCGCAGTTCGGCGACAGCGCCGACCTGTTGCAAGGCCTGTTCCGGGCTCATGCCGATGTTGCTTTGGCTGTGTGCCCGGGACGCGGATATCGGCATGGTGAGGTTTCGAGCGCCTGCCGCGATGGCGTTCTTGGCACCAATGCGGTTGGGCACCAAGGCAAGAACAGTCAAGTCGGGGATGGTGAGCGCCTCGGCGACCACCTCGGCGGCGTCGGCCATCTGCGGCAGGCGCCTCGGCGAGACGAACGAGCCGACTTCGATCTCGCGCAGGCCGGCGTCGGCGAGCGCGGCGATCCACCGATGTTTCACCCCGGTGGGCATCGTGCGGTCGACGCTCTGCAAGCCGTCGCGTGGACCCACTTCACTGACGAGAACGTCGATTTCGGTGGTGCGCGTGGCGCGCTGCGCGATCATCGGGTCGCCGCCGGGACGTTGACGGCATTGGCGGGGATCTCGCCGCGATAGGCGGCAAGGATGGATTCGGCGGCGTCCATTGCGACGCGTCGCATCGCTTCGTGGGTCTGGCCGCCGATGTGGGGAGAGACCACAGTTCGCGGGTGTGCGACGAGTGGATCGTCGGGCCGTGGCGGTTCGGTGGCCAGGACATCGAGACCGGCGCCGGCAAGGTGGCCGTTGTCGAGGTGGTCCAGCAGCGCCTGCTCGTCGATCAATCCACCGCGGGCGGTGTTGATCAGGATGGCGCCGTTCGGAAGAGCCGCAAGTGCCTGGCGATCGATGATCTTCGCCGTGCTCGGATTCAGCGGAAGGTGCAGGGAAACCACGTCGCTCTCGCGCAGGAGTTCGCCTTGTCCGGTCAGCCGGATTCCGCGCGCATCCGACAGCGCTGGGTCACAGGCGGCGACCGTCATGCCGAGCGCCGTTGCGATGAGGGCGACGCGACGCCCGATGCGCCCACAGCCGAGCAGGCCCATGGTGCGACCGGCCAGTTCCACACCGGTGAGCACGGCGCGCGCGGTGGTCCATCCGCCCTCCCGGACCGCATGGTCCGCGGCGGTGACGTTTCGGGCGACCGCGAACAATAGGGCGAAGACATGTTCTGCGACGGAACCGGCGTTGGCGCCGCCGGTGATGGTGACCGGGATTCCGCGTTCGGTTGCCGCATCGACGTCGACGGTGTCGTAGCCAGCGCCGTGGCGGGCGATGATGCGCAGGTTCGGCGCGAGATCGATGTCCCTCCTGCGGAATTCAGCGGTGCGCAGCAGCACGCCGGTGATCCGGGCGGCGACGGCGTGGTAGTCGACAGCGCCCGGACCGTAGCCCAATGCGACCTCGCCGTGCTCGCGCAGGTAGGTGACGGCTTCGTCGGCGACAGGGCGGGGAATCCAGGTCAGACTCATCATCGGATGGGTTTGGCGTTGGCGATTCGCTTCGTCGCTTCCAGCGACTCGATTTGCGCAGCCTTCTCGATCGTCTCGGCCACGATGGCGCGGCCGACAACGGTAACACCGTCGCGGTCGGCGATCACGGCATCGCCGGGCCAAACACACACGCCGCCAACGGCGATCGGTTCGAGAAGGCGGAACGGACCGTGCTTGTAAGGTCCCGCCGGGGTGGACGCACGGGCGAAAACGGGCACGTCCAGTTCCCGCAGCGCGTCGATGTCGCGGGCCGCACCGTCGAGAACGAAGCCGGCGACGTCGCGGGCCTTCGCTTTGATGCCGATCATCTCGCCGATCAGCGCGCGACTCTTGTCACCTGAGCCGTTGACCACCAGGACATCCCCGGGGGCCACCACGTCGAGCGCTTTGTGGATGGCGAGGTTATCGCCGGAGCGGGTCCAGACCGTGAACGCATTGCCCACCAGGCGCGCGGTCGGCCACTGCGCCTGGATCTCGGAGTCGAGCGCGCCGAATCGCTCCATCGCGTCGGTCACCATCGCGGCGCCGAACCGGGCCAGCGTCGCGAGCAGCTCGGGTTCGCATCGATCGAACTGGGCGATTCCAGGAGTCGTAGTCGTCATTCGGAACCTCGTGTGCGGGTCGGGTTTTCGTACTCGGAAAGCACAGCGGCGGTGTCAGCGCCGAGAACTGGTGGCGGAGCGGTGGGGCCGATCGCCCGCCCGTCGACGTGGATGGGGCTGCCGAGCAAGCGCAGGGCGCCCCCTCGGGTGGACGGCGAGGCGACGGTATGGACGAGACCGCGGTCCCGAATGTGCTTGGACTCCAACGCTTCCCGCACGGTGACGACCGGGGCCGCCGGCACGCCGCTGCTCATGAACACCTCGTCCCATTCACGCGCGGTCTTGTGAACCAGGGTCTTTTCCAGCTCTTCACGCAATTCGTCGCGGTGCTGCTTGCGGGCGTCGCGGGTGGTGAAGCGGGAATCTGACAGCAAGTCCGGGCGGCGGAGCACCTGGCAAAGCGTTTCGAACTGCTCCTGCTTGTTCGCGGCGATGTTCAGCTTGCCGCCGGCGGTGTCGAACGTACCCGACGGCGCCGAGGTGGGGTTCTCGTTGCCCAACGGGCGAGCGTCTCGCTCCGCGATGAGCTGGTCCGAGACCACCCAGCCCATGGAGGCAATTGCGGCTTCGAGCATCGAGACATCCAGGAAGGCACCCGCCCCCGTGGTGACGCGCCGGACCAGGGCTGCGCAGATCGCAAACGCGGCAACGAGACCGCCGATGCTGTCGCAGATCGGCACGCCGACGCGGATAGGCGCGGTCTCCTCGGTTCCGGTGACGCTCATGAGTCCGGAAAGGCCCTGGATGATCTGGTCGTAGGCGGGGCGATCACGCATCGGACCGGTTTGCCCGAAACCCGAAACGGCGCAATAGATCATCGACGGGTTGATGGCGCGGACAGCGTCCCAACCGAAGCCGAGACGGTCCATCACGCCAGGCCGGAAGTTCTCCAGGATGACGTCGTAGTCGGCGACCAGTTGCGCGAAGGTGGCGCGGCCTTGCTCGTTCTTGAGGTCGAGTGTGATCGACCGCTTCCCCGCGTTCTGCGCCAGAAACGACGCGCCGAGGTGTTCGTCGGCGAGTTCGGGATCGGCACCGAGCTGGCGAGCGAGATCACCACCGTGCGGGCCTTCCACCTTGAGCACGTCGGCGCCGAGCAACGCGAGCTGATAGCCGGCGAACGGGCCTGCGAGCACGTTGGTGAGGTCGAGGACCCGAATCCCCTGCAGCAGAGGAGAACTCACAAGAGTTCCTCGATGCTGCCGAGCCCGAACGCGGAAATTTCCTTGGCGGTGTCGACCGCCGCGCGGACGGCGGCGTCCAGCCGGTCGCCGCTGAGGCGGGAACTGGGACCGCTGATGCAGAGTGCCGCCAGCACGCGGCCGTCCGCGGCGACGATCGGCGCGCTGACCGCGGTGGCGCCTTCCTCCCGCTCGCCGTGGCTGACGGCGAAACCGGCGCGGCGGGCTTCCTCCACTTCGGCACGCAACCGGGTGGTGTCGAGGTCGGGCTTGATGCGTTCGAGGTCGTCGATGACCTGCGGGGCGCCGGTGAGTAAGACTTTCGCCGCCGACCCGCCCCACAATGGCATCGGTGCGCCGACGTCGACGACGTTGCGCACGGTGTGGGTGCCCTGCTGCTGCGCGATCGACATCCTTGTCGTGTCCTGGCGGACGTAGAGGTTGACCGTCTCGCCACACGTGTCGACGAGCCTGCGCATGCTCGCGACGGTGGGCTGGTTCACCTCCCAGAGCGCCCCCGCCATCCGCACCCAGCGCAACATCCCGGCACCCAACGTGTAGGTGCCGTCGCCCCGAACCGAGACCAGCGCGCGGGACTGAAGATTGGCCAGCAGTCGCACCACCGTCGTCTTCGGCAACCCGCTGCGTTCGACGATCTCGCGCAGCGTGAGGAACGGACGGTGGCGGTCGAACAGATTCAGCAGGTCAAGCGTGCGGGCCACGCTG
>JBKOYU010000644.1:0-8657 GCA_046725575.1 Actinomycetota bacterium
TAGTCACTGAGCTTGACCCACGTCCCCAGTGTGGTGCCGATCTGTTCGATCAACTCGCTCAGTGAAGCGCCGCGCGCCAACGCCTCCGAGACGGTCCGCGAGATTTCGTCGGCTGGCGTAAGCGCGCGACCGAGCGGTCGATGAGTTCGCTGTTGACGGCTTCGGCCACCTCGGTGAAGCGCAGCACAGGCTGCAATTCGACGACAGGCAAGCCGACATCGCGTGCTTCGTCGACCATGTCCGCGGGCACCTGCGCGAAGGTTCTGCCAACCTCGAACAGCAGGCCCGCGACGCCACTTTCCGCCAGCCGGCGCACGTAGAGCCGCCGTCCGGTTTCGTCCACACCGACCAGCCCGACGCCGTTGGCAGAACGCCGGCGCGTCATCTGGCCCGACGAGTTCCCCGGACTGGCGCTCGAACATGCCGCGGTGATCGAGACGTCGCTGTGGATGCACTTCGACCCGGCTGCCGTGCGGGATGATCGGATGGCGCCCGACGCCCCGCAACGGGTGGTCAACCATGACGTCGTTCCGATCGACACACCCGCATGTCGACGTCGAGCGGCTCGCTGTCATCACCAGTGCGAGCCCCGAGAAGGGCAGCCTGCTCACCGACTGGCTGGTGGAACGCCTGATCGGCATCCTCGACGAGGAATTCCCCGGGCAAAGGACCGCCGCGGACGACCGCAACGGCGAGCGCGAAAGCTCAAGGGCGTGAATCATCCCCGGCGATTGCGCGCGCGAGCGACTTCGCGTTTGTGGCGATGCGGCGCTGGCTGAACTTAAGGTCTTGAGGGTGACGCGCTCAGGAGGTGGCGCGCTGGTCCTCGGTGACCGACTCGATCAGCATTCGCAGGTGCTTGTTGACCTCGTCGGGACGCTCGACGATCGCGCAGTGCCCGCCGGACAGCTCCACGAACAACGCCAGGTTCGGCGCCATCCGTGCGATGCGGCGCGACGAAACCATTGGCAGCAGACGGTCTTTCGCGCTGCCGATGACAAGCGTCGGCACCGTGAGGTTAGTCAGCCCGATGTGCTTGGGACCGAGCGCGTCAACCAGCGTGCGGGCCCAGCCGCCGCGACCGGCAGGCGGTGTCGAAGTGAACAACTCGAAGATGAACTCGACGACCGCCGGGTCGGCGTCGCGGCCGACTGCGATCGTCGAGACAAACCGCCGGCTCGGACGATCCACCGCGCGCAACAGCGGTGCGGCACCGAACGTCTTGAGAAGGGTTCCCGCCGCTAGTACCCGCGCGTCGGCGAAAGGCGGAGGCACAGGCAGGAATTGCACATGGCGAAGCAGATCGCCTGTGGTGGTGTTGATCAGGGCGACGGCGTCTGCGCGCTGAGGCACCCGATTTGGATACCGCTCCGCCCACGACGTGATCGCGATGCCGCCCATCGAATGGCCTGCGATGACCGCCCGTTCCCCCGGCGCCAGCGTCGCCTCGAGAACCGAGTCGAGATCGGCTGCGAGGTGGTCGAGGCTGTAGAAGTGGCGGCGCACGGGGACGGCGCTGCGCCCGTGGCCGCGGTGGTCGAAGGCGATGACGCGGTAGTCGGTCGAAAGTTCCGCGATCTGGTAGGCCCACACCCGGAGGGCGCACGTGATGCCGTGCGCGAGCACGATCGGGTAGCCATCTTCAGGTCCAAAGACCTCGGCGTGCAGCCGGATGCCGTCCTTGGACCGGACCCGAACGACCCGGCCCTTAGGCAATGCCTCGGCCGCGGCGAATTTTCTGGCCGACGAGTCGGCCCCCTGGCCACGTCCCATACGTGCTCCCATCGAGTTCGGCAACGCTGCCGTGAATGTCAGCCTACCGGTCGGTTGGGAGCATCTGGCGCAGGAGTTAAATGGTGCGATGCGCGCGATACAGATACCCCGGCTCGATGGCCCGCAGGCCGCGGAAGTCGTCGAGATCGACGAGCCCAGCGGCGACGGCGAGGTCCTCATCGACGTACACGCCGCGGGTGTGGCGTTTCCCGACGCCTTGCAATCGCGGGGGCTTTATCAGTACAAGCCGGAGATGCCGTACACCCCAGGAGCGGAGGTCGCGGGCGTGGTGCGCAGCGCACCGGACGGCGCGCACGTGACGGCCGGTGATCGCGTCGCCGGACTGACGATGCTGTGCGGGGCGATGGCGGAAGTCGTTGCGTTGCAACCGGATCGAGTGTTCAAGTTGCCGGACACAGTGTCGTTCGAGGCCGGTGCCGGGCTCCTGTTCAACGATCTGACGGTGCATCATGCACTGCGCACCCGGGGGCGGTTGGCCGAGGGTGAGACCGTCTTGGTGCACGGCGCGGCGGGCGGGGTCGGCACGTCGACGCTGCGGCTGGCGCCCGCCTGGGGCGCGGGTCGCACCATCGCTGTGGTGAGCACCCCGGACAAGATCGCGGTCGCCAAGGCAGCGGGCGCGTCGGATGTGGTGCTGGCCGAAGGGTTCAGGGACGCCGTCAAGGAGTTGACCGGTGGGCGGGGCGTGGACATCGTCGTCGACCCGGTCGGCGGCGACCGGTTCACCGACTCGCTGCGCTCCCTGGCCCCGGGCGGCCGGCTGCTGGTCATCGGCTTCACCGGCGGCGACATCCCGACGGTCAAGGTCAACCGGCTGCTGCTGAACAACGTCGATGCCGTCGGCGTCGGCTGGGGCGCCTGGACGCTGACCCACCCCGGCTATCTGGGCGAGCAGTGGGCGGAGCTGGAGCCGCTGCTGGCCTCGGGCAAGGTGTCGGCGCCCGAGCCGATCGTCTACCCGCTCGAGCGGGCCGCCGACGCGATCGCCTCACTGGAGGACCGGACAGCGAAAGGCAAGGTCGTCGTCAAGCTGCGGTGAGTGCGTCGCGTTCGGCGAGGGACTTCAGCACGTGCAGCTGTTTGCGCATCATCAGCAAGTTCACCAGCGCCAGCGTCTGACCCAGCAGCCATGGCCCGTCGAAAAGCACGCGCACGCGCAGACGGGTGCCATCGCCTTCAGGGTGCACCGCGTAGGTGTTGCTGACCGACCCGAACCGTGACATGACGCTGCCCAGCCGTGGCTGCAGGGTGATGTGCTCGTTGTGGGCGAACGTGGCGAGCTCGAAAACGTATGCGCGCCCGAATATTCGGACGAACGGCTGACCGACGGCCAGATCGGTTAGCTCAGCAGACCGCGTGCGCGGGCTGCGACGGCCAGTGTTGTCGAGCAGGTCATAGCTGTACGGCGCCACACGCAGCTGGCACAGCCAGGCGAACACGATTGCGGGTGAAGCGGCGATGGAAATCGCGCGGTCGAGGCGGACGGCGTCCGGCATGAGTTCGTCGCATGGCAGGTGCGCAGCGCGTTCGGCCGAAGTGGCGCCCCAGGTTGTGCCGATCACGCCTTTATATTATCTCACATCTATATAGATAACAATAGATACAGCAGCTTGCGCATCGGCCCACGCCGACACTCGGCCTCTGATACCTTTCCGCGAATCCCGCAAAGCTTTGACTGACGATGTCTGAATGGCGGTACCGGGGGTATGGCAGGGAATGCCGAGGTCAATCAAACGGTGCTCAATGCTGCCAGTCCGACGTCCACCGATCCAGCAACCGCTGCCGGCGGTCGTCGGCAACCCTTCCGTCCGCGCCCCCGGGCGGCCGGCGTCTGCGGCGCCGGCTCCGGCGGCGGTTCGGTTGTCCGTCTTCGTTGCGCGCTCGACGACGTCGGCCCAGCGGCGAAGGGCGCGGTCGAGCTCGACCACTTCGTCCGGATTGGCGCCCTTCTGTGGGGCATAGACGCTCGCCGCGCCCAGCGGACCGTACAACGGGTTGTCGACATCGGAGGCGAGAGCGAATGAGGCACAAGCGCGATCACCACATGGCCAGCCATCGGACCACCATCCATCTGCGAGGCGTCGGATTGATTCCGCGATACGGAATGCTTATTTCGGTGATGAACGGTGGCACATGCACGAGGCGATCGTCAAGGAGTTCACACCGCTTGTCTCGTGTTACCGCCGGTCCGCCCTTGACAACACGGTGCCGCGCGGAGTTCACTATTTTGCATCATGACATTTAAATTCCGTATTACGGAAAAAAGGCCTCGCGATGGCCATGCTGTACGGCGCGCTCGCGATGTTCCCGCTGGGGTGGGCCACCGCTGGCTACGTCTTGCTGTCGCGCCACCCGTTGGCAAGAGCCCGGAAAGGAATGCCGAGATGACGGCCAGTTACACGGTCAACTGCTCGATCCTGCTGACCGATCTACCACTTCTGGAGCGGCCGGGCGCAGCCCGAAACGCGGGCTTCGACGCGGTCGAGTTCTGGTGGCCGTTCGAGTCCCCGACGCCACCGGACGCCGAAGTCGCCGCCTTCATCCGCGCGATCCAGGATGCTGGTGTCCAATTGACGGGCCTCAACTTCGCCGCGGGTGACATGCCCGCGGGCGATCGCGGGATTCTGTCCAATCCCGCCTTGACGCAGGCCTTTCGGGACAACGTCGACATCGCCATTGGTATCGCCGAAACGCTCGGGACCCGCGCGTTCAACGCGCTCTATGGCAATCGCATCGACGAATACTCTCCCGCGACCCAGGACCACGTCGGCGCCGAGAACCTTGCCTACGCCGCACGCGCGGCGGACCGCATCGGCGCGACGGTGCTGGTCGAACCCGTAAGCGGCGCACCACGATATCCGCTCACCACGGCCGCCGACGCCGTCCGCGTGATAGATCGGGTGCACAAGGAACACGGTGCAACCAACTTGCGGCTGCTCGCCGACGTCTACCACCTTCACGTCAACGGCGACGACATCACCGCCGCGATCAACGATTACGGCAGCCGGATCGGCCATGTCCAGATTGCCGATGCGCCCGGGCGTGGTGAGCCGGGGACCGGCGAAATCCCGCTACGCACCTACCTCGAGCAGCTGGCCGCACAGGGCTACCGGGGTTACGTCGGCCTGGAGTACAAGGCGACCAAACCGGACACCTTCGAATGGCTGCCCCGAGCCGAGCGCGGCGCGACCTTGCAACCACAAACAGAAACGAGGATCTAATGAGCACAATCGCTTTCATCGGACTGGGCATCATGGGCAGCCCAATGGCATGCCACCTGGTCAAGGCCGGGCACACGGTGATCGGCGTTGATACCTCGTCAGACCGCACCTCGGCACTGGTCGAAGCGGGAGGCAAGGCCGGCGACTCGATTGAGCAGGCGGTCAAGGACGCCGACGTAGTGGCGATCATGGTGCCCGACTCACCTCAGGTGCAGAGTGTTCTGCTGGGCGACGACGGGGTCTTCGCCCACGCTCAGCCCGGCACTCTGGTGATCGACTTCTCGTCCATCCGGCCAGACGTCACCGCCGACTTCGCCAAAATCGGTGCCGAACGCGGGCTGCGAATCATCGATGCGCCGGTGTCCGGCGGTGAGCCCGGTGCGAAGAACGCCACACTGTCAATCATGGTCGGTGGCTCGAACGACGACTTCGCCGCCGCCAAGCCAATTCTCGACACGGTCGGCAAGACCATCGTGCATGTGGGGGCCAACGGCGCGGGTCAAACCGTCAAGGCGGCCAACCAACTGATCGTCGCCGGCAACATCGAGCTGCTCGCCGAGGCGCTCACGTTCCTAAAGGCCTACGACGTCAACATCGACGCGGCGGTCAAGGTGCTCGGCGGCGGGCTGGCCGGTTCGGCGGTGCTCGACCAGAAGGCGCCGAAGATGCTGGCGCGCAACTTCGACCCGGGCTTCCGCATCGCGCTGCACCACAAGGACCTCGGAATCGTTACCGCTGCCGCCCGGGAGGCGGGTGTCGTCACCCCACTCGGTTCAGTGGTCGCACAGCTCATGGCATCCGCCATGGCCAACGGCGAAGGTGGACTTGACCATTCGGCTCTGCTGCTGGGCGTCGAGCGGCTGTCGGGTAAGGAATCGGGTCAATGACACGGATGCGAACCGTCGACGCGGCCGTCAGAATCCTCGAAATCGAAGGCGCTACTCAGGCTTTCGGTCTACCGGGAGCGGCGATCAACCCCTTTTACTCGGCGATGCGCGCGCACGGGGGCATCAAGCACGTTCTTGCGCGGCACGTCGAGGCCGCCAGTCACATGGCGGAGGGCTTCACCCGCGCCGCGGCGGGAAACATCGGCGTGTGCATCGGCACTTCCGGCCCGGCAGGCACCGACATGATCACCGGGTTGTACTCCGCCTCAGCGGATTCCATTCCGATACTCGCGATTACCGGGCAGGCGCCGGTGGACAGGCTGCACAAGGAGGACTTCCAGGCCGTCGACATCGCCGCGATCGCCGCACCGGTGACGAAGATGGCGATGACTGTGCTCGAACCCGGACAGGTCCCGGGTGCTTTCGCACAGGCATTCCACCTGATGCGGTCGGGGCGGCCCGGGCCGGTGCTCATCGATCTGCCCATCGACGTCCAGCTGGCCGAGATCGATTTCGACCCCGAGTCATATCAGCCGCTGCCCGTCTACAAGCCGGCGGCATCACGAGCCCAGGCCGTCAAGGCCATTGACATGTTGGCGTCCGCTGAGCGGCCGCTGATCGTGGCTGGCGGCGGCATCATCAACGCCGACGCCTCGGATCTGCTGGTCGAGCTGGCGGAGATCCTCAATGTCCCTGTGGTGCCGACGCTTATGGGTTGGGGCAGCATCCCAGACGATCACGGCCTGGCGGCCGGCATGGTCGGACTGCAGACGTCTCATCGCTACGGCAACGCGACCATGCTCGCATCCGACTTCGTTCTCGGAATCGGGAACCGGTGGGCCAACCGCCACACCGGCGGACTCGACACCTACCGCAGGGGACGGCGTTTCGTTCATGTCGACATCGAGCCGACACAGATCGGCCGCGTCTTCGCCCCCGATTTCGGCATCGTTTCGGACGCGAAGGCGGCACTCGAGCAGTTCGTGGCCGTCGCCAAGGAGCGACGCGCCGCCGGCACACTGCCGGATTGGAGCACCTGGGTCGACGAGTGCAGGCAGCGCAAGCAGACAATGCATCGCAAGACCCACTTCGACGACGTTCCGATCAAGCCGCAACGCGTGTACGAGGAAATGAATCGCGCGTTCGGCCGCGACGTCCGCTACGTCACCGCAATCGGACTGTCGCAGATCGCGGGCGGACAGTTCCTACAGGTGTACGGCCCGCGGAACTGGATCAACTGCGGTCAGGCCGGACCACTCGGGTGGACGGTGCCCGCCGCCCTTGGTGTCGTCGCCGCGGACCCCAACGCGACCGTGGTGGGCTTGTCGGGAGACTACGACTTCCAGTTCCTCATCGAGGAACTCGCGGTCGGTGCCCAGTTCAACCTGCCCTACGTCCATGTAGTGGTGAACAATTCGTATCTGGGGTTGATCCGCCAGGCGCAGCGGAACTTCGACATGAATTACTTTGTGTCGCTGGGCTTCGACAACATCAACGCCCAGGAGACCGACGACGGCGACGTCCCCAAGGGTTACGGCGTGGATCACCTGCGCGTCGTGGAAGGCTTCGGCTGCAAGGCAATCCAAGTGGTCGAGCCGCAGGACATCGGCCCGGCGTTGACGCGAGCGCAGCAACTCGCCCACGAGCACAAGGTGCCGGTGGTGGTCGAGGTCTTCTTGGAGAAGATCACCAACATCGCGATGGGCACCGAGATCGACAACATCGTCGAGTTCAACGATCTCGCCGAAACGCTCGAGGACGCACCGACGGCCGCGGCGCTGCTGCTACTCGACTAGTCTGCGTCGAGACTGTAATCCTGCAGCAAAAGTTCGAGTAACGGCCTGCTGGAATACAGTTTCGGCGCAACTCGACTAGACCGCGGCCTCGCGGTCGAATTCCGAGGCGATATCGCGGGCGACGCGTTTCAGCAGCGGCGTCACTTTCGTCGCGGACTTCAGCGTGAGGCGCGCCGCCGGTCCCGAGATCGAGATCGCGGTCAGGGTGGGGGCGTCCGGCACAGGCACCGCGAAACACCGCACGCCGATCTCCTGCTCGCCCTCGTCGACGGCGTAGCCGCGGGACCGGCTCAGCTCGATGTCCCGGATCAGGGCGTCCGGGGTCGTGTACGAGTTCTCGTTGGAGGCCGGCATACCCGCTCGCTTCAGCAGCGCGTGCACGCTGTCGTTGGGAAGCTGCATGAGCAGCGCCTTACCGACCCCGGTGCAGTGCAGGTGGACGCGCCGACCCACTTCGGTGAACATCCGCATCGCATGCGGTGACGGCACCTGAGCGACGTATACCGCCATGTCGTTGTCCAAGACGGCCATGTTGGCGCTCTCGCCCGTTCGCTCCACCAGCTCGGTCAGATGAGGGCGCGCCCATGCTCCGATGAGTTGCGCTGCACTTTCGCCCAGACGAATCAATTTGGGCCCCAACGCGTAGCGGCGATTCTCAAGCTGCCTCACATAGCCCATCACCAACAGCGTCCGGACCAGACGGTGAATCGTTGGCTGTGGCAGCTCCGCACGAGCGGCCAACTCCCCCAACGCGATACTGCCGCCCGAGCTCGCCATGATTTCCAGCAGCTCGAATGCGCGCTCGACCGACTGCACACCGTCCGCCAACGACATCTCCGATCCTGCGACTCCGCCAAGTGTTCAGTTTATTCCGTATGGCGAAATTAGCTAGAGGTCGGGTGTGCGACATGTCTCAGCGTCAATAGCGGCTGATTGGATTCTGGCGACTGTATGCTGTG
>JBKOYU010000956.1:0-1470 GCA_046725575.1 Actinomycetota bacterium
GTATCGAACGCGGGATAACAACTTCCGCCGCGCTGCGAAATGTTCCGGCAATGGTCATCCGCCCCTTGGCGCGGCCTTGTGAGTCCAGTCACAGGGGATGTCTCCTCACGACCGCCCGACGACCCGGCCTTGCAGGAAGACGGCATCGTCGCGCTGCCCAGCGAGGCGGCGTCGACGATCTGGGTCGCCCACCGCAGCCACCGCGCGCTGGACCCGCTCTTCGCGAGGCTCACCGAGGTTTGTGGCGGCGCGATGTCCGTCGCGTCGATGTGGCACATCGTCGGCGCCGCGGTGGTCAGCGCCGCCACGCAGGTGCCGCTGCTGGCCGGTTCGAGCGAGCTGACGAGCATGCGGCGTGCGCAGGCGGTGCTCGACGCGCTGGTCGGATTCGGACTGCCGGTCCGCGGCAGCACTCGGATGACGGCAGGGAAGGCCTTGCTTAATTAGGGCAGCCTTGCCTATCCTTTGACTGAGCGAAGACGAAAAACTACCGGACCGCGCCGGAGTCCTGAGGGCTGCAGAGACTCCCGGTCCATTCGAAGGACGGGCCCCGCACACTCGGCGCGGGGCCCGTCCGCATTCCCGAATCTCTGGTCGTAGTGCGGGGATTCGGGGTTACAGCCGGGGCCCACGCAACGAAGCCGTCTGCGACGTGTAGACACAACTGCGTGACGACGGACGTAACCGCCGAACCCGGCAAGGGATTCGACAACGAGCTCGGCATCGAGTACACCGAGCTCACCCCTGACGGTGGCCGGGCGCGGTTGGAGATCAAAGACAAGTTGCTGCAGCCCTGGGGCATCGTGCACGGCGGCGTGTACTGCTCCATCGTCGAAGGCCTGGCCAGCGTGTCCGGGCAGGTGTGGCTGAGCGAGAACGGTGGCGGCCACGTCGTCGGCGTCAACAACAACACCGACTTCCTGCGCTCTATCTCCGCAGGGACGGTCACCGCGGTGTCGACGCCGATCCATCGCGGCCGTCGCCAGCAGCTGTGGGTGATCACCATCACCGATGACAACGACCGCGTCGTCGCCCGCGGCCAGGTGCGGCTGCAGAACATCCCGTCGGAGTAGCCCCACCTTCGCGTGCGCTGCTGACTGCCGCGCTCCGTGGCAATATCGCGCACTATGCGTTTGACCCCGCATGAACAGGACCGGCTGCTGATTTCGTATGCCGCGGAGCTAGCTCGCCGCAGGCAGGCGCGCGGCCTACGGCTGAACCATCCCGAGGCCGTCGCCGTGCTCACCGACCACCTCCTCGAGGGCGCCCGCGACGGACGCACCGTGGCCGAGTTGATGGTCAGCGGCCGCGAGGTGCTGTCCCGCGACGATGTCATGGAGGGCGTGCCCGAGATGCTCTGCGACGTCCAAGTGGAGGCCACGTTCCCCGACGGCACCAAGCTGGTGACGCTGCACCAGCCGATCCCGTGACCCTGGAGCCCGGGGAGGTCATCGCGGCCGAGGGCGAGAT
>JBKOYU010000390.1:0-5760 GCA_046725575.1 Actinomycetota bacterium
GCCAAGGCCCACCTGGATCGGGCGCGGCGCCTCGGCATGACGAGTGAGAGCTCGATCCAGGCGTTGACCGACGAGCACGCCGCGGTCGTTGACGCGGTGGCCGAGGGCGACGGCGACAAGGCGACGACCGCGCTGCGCAGCCACCTGCGCAAGGTCTTCACCGATATCGAGAAGATCCGCTCGCGGTCGCCCGAGTTGTTCTCCGACGGCACCGCCAGCCGGCCGACCCGGCGCGTCGTCGCCGTCTGGCAGTAGTTCCTCAGCGCTCTCACCCATCGGCGCAGCAGCTTGTCGAAATCGGATGTTGACAAGACTTGCCTGTCAGGTCTTGTATGTAAGTGACCGGCTCACATCCAGACTTCTCACGAGCAAGGAACACATCGATGATCAACAACGTGGAGGCTCCGCCCCGCGGGCCCGCACAGCGGACGACCCGCGACCTGACCAAGGCCGCGGTGTCCGGGTGGCTCGGCACCGCGATGGAGTTCATGGACTTCCAGCTCTACTCGCTGGCGGCCGCCATCGTCTTCAACAAGATCTTCTTCCCGGACGTCAGCCCGGCGATCGGCCTGATCGCCGCGATGGCGACATACGGCGTCGGCTATGTCGCTCGGCTGGCGGGCGCGATCTTCTTCGGCCGCATGGGTGACCGGATCGGCCGCAAGAAGGTCCTATTCATCACGATCGCGTTGATGGGCGCCTCGACGACCTTGATCGGCGTGCTGCCCACCTACGCGATGATCGGCATTTTCGCGCCGATCCTTCTCGTCGTGCTGCGGCTGATCCAGGGTTTCGGTGCGGGAGCCGAGATCGCAGGCGCGACCACGATGCTGGCCGAGTATGCGCCGCGGCAACGGCGCGGCCTGATCGCGTCGCTTGTGTGCCTCGGCACGAACTCGGGCACACTCGCCGCCTCGGGTTTGTGGGCCCTGCTGCTGGCGGTGCTCAGCGACGACCAGCTGCTCAGCTGGGGCTGGCGCCTGCCGTTCCTGCTCAGCTTCGTGCTGATGCTGTTCGCCGTCTGGCTTCGCCTGAACCTCAAGGAAAGTCCCGTCTTCGAAGAGCGGCCCGACGTCGTCGACGGGGTGGCACTCTCGCGCGATGAGCTTGAGACCGTGGCGGCCGAGAAGCACGAGAGCGTTCTCGAGGCGGGGCTGAAGCAGCGCAAGGGCAAGGCCTTCCTCGTCGCACTGGGTCTGCGGTTCGGTCAGGCCGGCAATTCCGGTCTGGTGCAGACGTTCCTGGTCGGATACATCGCGACGACGCTGATGATGAACAAGTCGGCGGCGACCGGCGCGATCATGTACGGCTCGCTGGTCGGTTTCGCGACCATCCCGTTCGTCGGGTGGCTCGGCGACCGCTACGGCCGGCGCCCGGTGTACATCGCGCTGACCGCGTTGACGGTCGTGCTGGCTTTCCCGGTCATGCTGGGCATTACCAGTGGCAGCAATCTGGTGATGGTGCTGTCGATGATGATCGCGCTGAATATCGGTGTGCTGGGCCTGTTCTCGCTGGAGAGCGTGACGATGGCCGAGCTGTTCGGCTCGCGGACTCGGTTCACCCAACTGGCGCTTGCCAAGGAGATCGGCGGAATCCTGGCTACCGCAATCGGTCCCGTCGTCGCCGCCACTCTGACCGCCGCGACCGGAAGCTGGTGGCCGATCGCTGCGATGCTGGTGGTGTACTCGCTGATCACCCTCGTGTCGGCGGTGCTCGCTCCGGAGACGCGTGGACGCGATCTGGTCCAGCTCGAGGACGCGCTGTGAAAGCGGTTGTCGTACATGGCGCCAACGACCTTCGGGTCGACGACCTCCCCGACCCGGTTGCCCGGGAAGGGGAGGTTCTCGTCGCGATGGAGTGGGGTGGCATATGCGGATCCGACATCTCGTACTGGCGCAACGGCTCGTCGGGAACGGCGGTGCTCAAACACCCGCTGGTCCTCGGTCATGAGGTGGCCGGCCACATCGCGGGTATCGGGCCGGGCGTCAGCGGCTTGTCCGTCGGCCAGCTGGTCACCGTTCACCCAGCGACCGCGTCGGGCGGGTACTTCGGGTCGGCGGCGTTTGACCCGCACACCGAAGGCGGGTTCAGCGAGCTGAGAGTGGTTCGCGCCGAACAGATTCGCGCGCTGCCGTCCGGTGTCGACACGGAGCACGGTGCGCTCGCTGAGCCGCTGGCCGTCGCGATGCATGCGGTCAATCGCGCCGGAGACGTGCGGGGTCGCGACGTCCTGGTGAACGGTGCCGGGCCGATCGGGTCACTGGTCGCTGCGGCGGCGAAGTATGCCGGCGCGGCGACGGTGACGGCAGCGGATGTGGCGGACGCTCCGCTGAAGATCGCGAAAGCGATGGGCGCGGATGACGTGATCAATGTCGGGGCGGACGAAGTACTTCCGGTCGACGTCGAGTTGGTGTTCGAGGCGTCGGGCGCGGCGGCGGCGCTGGGCGCGGTGCTGCATGCCACGGCGCGGGGCGGCACCGTTGTTCAGGTGGGGAACCTGCCGGGCGGGGCGGTGGGCGCCAGCCTCGGCGACTTGGTGACGAGGGAGATCAGCTGGGTCGGCTCGTACCGGTTCGTCGACGAGATCACCGACGCCGTCGCGGCGATGGAGAACGGGCTGGATGTGACGCCGTTGATCACGCATCGCTATCCAATAAACGAAGCGGCACAGGCGATCACGATCGCAGCAGACCGCAATAGCGGCAGCGGGAAGGTGCTCCTGCAACTCGGTGGTGGCTAACGCTGGTCGAGCGGGACGATAGACATATCAGGAAATAGTCGTGAGCGCCTTGCCGTTTTCGCCAGTGTGCAGCAAGCCGCCGTCTTTGGTAGCGGCAGGGCAGCCAGCTGATAGAGGAGTTCACGATGAAACTGAAGAGGATTGCAGCGGGGGCAGCTGTCGCAGGGGCGCTAGGATTCGCATCGATCGGCATCGGCGCAGGCCAGGCACAAGCTGACGACTGGTGCTGGTGGGGCTGGTGCAATGTACCGCCGCCGCCTGGGGACTTTGTCCCCTCGCCAGGGCATATTGGCCAATGGACTGGTGTGCCGCCAGGTCACTGGGATCAGCCCTGGAAGTGGTGGTGGAGGTAACCCATCCGAAGCAATGGCCGTCTCGCACCGTAGCGAGGCGGCCATTTCGTATGGAGCTTAGGGAAACACCCGATTCCTTGGCGCGCGCGTACCACCTTCGGCAGTGAGAGATTTCTCTCGGGGAAGTACCGGCGGGGCGCCGAGGTCACCGACTCGGCGCGCGCAGCGTTCGTCGGCGGTCCCAGCGACGACGAATTCGATGTCATTGACACGGTCGCTGCAATCGCAGATGAGCTCGAGACCACTTCTGCGGCGGTGGCTTTGGCATGGCTACTCGCACGGCCGCAAACCGTCGTGCCGATTGTCGGAGCCCGGCGGCTGGAGCACCTCGAAGGCAACCTCGCCGGCCTGGAGGTGAATCTGAGCTCCGAGCATCTCCGCGTTTTCGACAAGGTATCGGCGCCCACGCTCAACTACCCGGCAGACGTGAACGGCGCGACGCGCGCAATGCTGCAATTCGCTGGCACCACCGTGGACGGTGAACCGTCGACAGTGTATCCGCCACTGCTGGCCAGCGACATTCGCTACTAGTGCCCGTCGAATGTCGGGTTAGGACACGCCTTTTGGCGCCAACCGTCACTTAACCCGACACTCGACGCTCAGGCGACTGGCCGCAGTCGTCAGAACGGCGGCGGTGGCAACGGAATCGATGGCGGTGGCGGTAGTTGGGGTCCCTGCGGCAACGGCACCTCGGGTGGTGGCGGCAGCTGTGGAGCTGGCAGCCCGAGCGGAATCGCGGGTAGGCCCAGCGACACCCCGACTGGCACCGTGACCTGCACGGGCGGCGGAATGTCCAGCGGCGGGGGTGGTGGAACGTCGAACGGAGCCGGTGGCAGATCGAGCGAGTTCAGTGGCCAGCGCAGCCCGTTGTCGTGAATGGGCTCTGCCTGCTGCTCGTCCTCCTGGGTCTCAGCGTCGGAGGTGGCCGGATCGGATGCCGCGGCCTGTTCGGCGGGCAGTTGAGGGGCGGCGGGATCGGTGCCCGCAATGCCGGTGCCGAGAAGCAGCGTGCCTCTAGGCTCACCGCGCCTGCGACCGTTCCGGCCACGATGAGCCGCAAATTCAAGATCACTAGTGTCGACTGCGCTCACAATAGGGGCAACGGAGCCGAATGTCGCTGCGAGCGGAGTGATTTCGGTTCTCGGAGTCGGCGTCAATTATCGCCGAGGGCGTTGCGAGCAATGCTGGCCCGATCCGTGCCGTGTCGTAGACCTTGCCGTGGCGACGACGGGACGCGAGCCGGCAAAGTCGACCGCGCTTACCGAAAAGTTTCGAGCGTGCGACGCGCCTACTGGCAGCAGTTCGGGTCGAGAACCGTGCACAGGGCGATGAGCGCGTCGCGCTGCGGCCGGTGATAGACGTTCATCCCCCGCCGCTCGGATTCGACCAGGCCCGCCCGGCGCAGCTGAGTCAAGTGATGGCTGACCGTCGATTCGGTCAGGCCGACCGCCGTCGCGAGATCGCAACCACAGACTTCGCCTTCGGCCGAACTGAAGAGAAGCGACACCAGCTTGACCCGCACTGGATCGGCTAACGCCTTGAGCCGCAACGCGATCTCCAGCGCGGCGTCGTCGTCAAGCGGACCCGCCGCGACTGGGGCGCAGCAGACCGGCGCGGAGATGTCGACCATCGGCAACGTCTTGGGCATACATCGATCGTGTCAGAAAGATTGACATATATCAAAGAGGTGGCATGATTGGGGTCGCCGTAGTTCGATATATGTCACACAGGTAGGAGGCCGACATGTCTCGTGTCCAGCTCGCCCTCAACGTCGACAACCTGGCCGACGGGGTCGCGTTCTACTCGAAGTTGTTCAACACTCAACCGGCCAAGCTCAAAGAGGGCTACGCCAACTTCGCCATCGCTGAGCCGCCGCTCAAGCTGGTCCTGATCGAAAACCCCGGCCACGGTGGATCCATCAACCATCTCGGCGTCGAAGTCGAATCCAGCGAAACGGTGTACGCCGAGATCGGCCGGCTCGCCGGTGAAGGCCTCTTCACCGAAGAGGAGATGGGCACGACCTGTTGCTTCGCCACCCAAGACAAGGTGTGGGTGACCGGGCCAGGCGGCGAAAAGTGGGAGGTCTATACCGTCCTGGCGGACTCCGACACCTTCGGCGCCAGCCCCGAGTCGCTTGGCGCCGACCCAACCGGGGGGTGCTCATGCGATGCGTGCGACGCTCCCCAACAGTCAGACGACAAGACTGCCGCAACGGCGTCGTGCTGCTGACCACGTGAACCGCAGGATCAGCGCGGCCCGGCCGCTGCTCGCCGAATTCGTCGGGACCGCCCTGCTGGTGACGGTGGTGGGCGGGTCAGGCATCGCGGCCGCACAACTGTCGCCGGGCGATATCGGTTTGCAGCTGCTCGAAAATTCGATCGCAACAGCCTTCGGCCTTGCCGTGCTGATCCTGCTGTTCGGGCCGGTTTCCGGAGCGCATTTCAATCCAGTGGTATCGGCCGCCGACTGGCTGCTGGGTCGGCGCGCCGATGCGGGAATCACGGGCGGAGCGGTCGGCGCGTATGCCGCCGCGCAGGTGGTCGGCGGAATCGTCGGCGCGGTTCTCGCCAACCTCATGTTCGACCAGGCTGCGCTGGAGATCTCGACCAAGGACCGATTCACCACCGGCCATGTGGTCGGTGAAGTCGTGGCCACGGCGGGATTGAT
>JBKOYU010001003.1:0-2087 GCA_046725575.1 Actinomycetota bacterium
GCCCGAAGCCGGTCAGCATTTCCACAAACGCATTATCGGTCGAGCACAGCCAAACAGAAGCCACGCAGCCGCGTCGGTTCGGCATCGATGGTTATCTCGGAGATCTTGTCGCCGACGATGGCGAAGCGCAGCACGAGCGCCAGCTTTCCCTTGGGGGCGACGACGATGCCGACGGCGCCGTCCACCAACGCGGGCTCGGCGAACCGCGCGTTGGCGGAGAACGCGCGCGCGTTGGCGGCGACCGCTTGTGCGCCGCGGATAGTCGTCGGCGTGCCAGCCGCGGCGGCATCGACGTGCAGCACCACGTCGCTGTCGAGCACCGCAAGCAGTGCATCGAAGTCACCGTCGCGGGCGGCGGTGAGGAACGCGTCGACGAGTCGGCGTTGATGCACCAAATCGGTTGTGGGATCGGGAGTTTTGCCTCGGACCCGGCGACGGGCGCGCGCCGCGAGCTGCGCGGCGGTGTTCTCGGTTCGGCCCACGATCGGCGCGATCTCGGCGTACGGCAGGTCGAACATGTCGTGCAGCACGAACGCGAGCCGCTCGGCCGGGCTCAGGGTCTGGAGGATGACGAGCAGCGCGACTCCGATGGAGTCGGCGAGTACCGCTTCGGCTTCGGGGTCGACAGCATCGGGTGCCGCGACGGCCGGGGCTTCATCGAGCGGTTCCTCGCGACGCGCGCTGCGGGCCCGCAGCATGTCCAGGCAGATGCGCGCGACGACCGTCGTCAACCAGCCGCGCAAGTTGCGCACGTCGCTGACGTCGGCGCGCTCCATTCGCAGCCACGCTTCCTGCACGGCGTCGTCGGCCTCGGTCAGTGAACCGAGCATCCGGTAGGCGACCGCCCGCAGATGCGAACGGTGCTCTTCAAAGTTCAGTGCCTGTTCGTCCATGCGTTGCACTCTTCCCATGCCGTCACATGTATGACGGACCGTGGGCGCCGGGTATGACAGGAATGGTCACCAGACGCCGGGCACGAGCCGGTAGTGCACCTTCTGCATGTACTCGCGATAGCCGGCCAATTCCTGTCCGAGGACCTGTTCTTCGTCGCGGATGCGGACGGCGAGCACCGCCAGGCCTGGGAGGACGAAGGCGAGTCCCCAATAGGAGCCGAGAGCAAGAGGCGCGCCGACCATCATGATCACGTTTCCGAAGTACATCGGATGTCGCACCAGGCGATAGAAACCCGTTGACACCAGCTCTTGGCCGGACTCGACTTTCACGTTGGCGGCCGCATAGCTGTTCTGGATGACAACGAGCATCGCGATGCCAAGTCCGGCCGCTACCAACACATCTCCCAGCACCGAGACAGCGGCGGGCACCGACGACCAGCCCAAGCGAAAGTCCAGTGCACAGACCACGATCATCGCTCCCAGTGACAGGAACGCGATCGAGATGATGACCTTCTGCAGGAGCCTTGTCTCCGCCGCGGGCCCGGCTTGCATGCGTCGCTTGAGTGCCGCCGGATTCTTGGCTGCCAGGTAGAGGCTGGGGATCGTCGTCGAGGCGGCGAAGACTGCGATGAACGCCCATCCCTGCCAATAGTCGAACGTGCCTGCCGGCCAGAACACCAAGGCACCGAAGACGACGAGTCCGACGACGCCGGAAGTGATTGCCTGAAGGGCGATTTTCATGATGTCCTCACCACACATATGGCACTAGGCGCGAGTGCACTTTCTGGGTGTAGTCGACGTATCCGTCGAGCTCCTGGCGCAGCATCTTCTCCTCGTCGAGGATGCGGTAGGCGAGCACGACCACGCCCGGGATGATGCCGAGAAGACCCCAGTAGGAGCCGAGCGCAAGCGGGATACCGGCTGTCATGATCAGCAATCCGAAATACATCGGATGCCGCACAAGCCCGTACAGCCCGGTGGTGACCAATTGCTGGTCGGTCTCAACGGTGATGTTGGCCGAGGCATAACTGTTCTGTCGCACCACGAGCAGGGCGATGCCGAGGCCGACCACAACCAGCACGTCGCCGAGCAGGACGACCGGTATCGACACCTGCGACCAGCCGAACCGGTGATCGAACGCGCTGACTACCAGCACCCCAAAGAACCAGAGTTGGATGCCGGTGACGATTATCT
>JBKOYU010000444.1:0-8186 GCA_046725575.1 Actinomycetota bacterium
TGGCTGGTCTAGCGCAACACGAGCGCGGGGTCGCCACGGCGGCGATACACCGAACCGAATCGTGCATCGATGCGCAGCCAGGCTGGCAGCGCGCGCACACGCACGATCTCGTCGGCGGCGACAGTGCCGGGATCCAGCTGCTCCGAAGCGCCCGACTGTGGCAGGAAACCCATTGCGGTCAAGGCGAATACGCAACGCATTGGGATGCCGACACTGGCGTCGCCCGAACTGACCACAACCACCTCCTGATCCAGCAGTGATGCCGGCGGCCCGTGCGCGCTCGAGTGTTCCTTGGCCAAGGTGACGCCGCGCTGGGCAAGTTCGAGCACCGCGCGCGCTGGGACGTCGTCGAGGTGGACGAAACCGGTTTCGGGCGGGAGAGCCCCGCGCCACGCGGAATCCATCGGGAATCCGGGGTCGACGTAACCGCTGCGGTCCATCGCCGTCAGGCCGGCCGACAGCGCATCGGCCCCTGCGCTGAGGTCGGCCGGCTTGATACGCCCACGGACCACGCGGCTGGCCAACACATCGAAACCGGTTGCCACCCAGGCGACCACGAATCCGCCAGTGCGCTCACGCAGCCGGACGACGGCGGCATCGTCAAGCCGCAACGCCCGTTCGGTGAACGTCGCCAAGTCCTCACGGTGCGTGACATCGTCGAGCCAGATACCGCGTTCAGGTTCAGTCATCGAAGGTAGCGCTGCAGATACTCGCGCTGGGCGGGCGAAAGGCGTTGCAGCCGTTGCTCTCGGATGTGCACGGCCGCCAGCTGGGTCTCGGCGGTCACCGACGGCTTGGAGTCCGGCGCGGCGCTGACCGACCGCACTTCGTAGCCCACGGTGAAGTCGACGGCCCGCACCCGCTTCGACCACATCGTCACCTGCAGCGGCGAATCAATCAGGCGCAATTGACCCTTGTAGAAGATGTTGACTTCGTGGATCAGCAGGCCGATCGTTTCAATCTCCGGGCCGAAAGGCTCACGCAGGAAAGGAATTCTGGCCTCTTCGAGGATGGTGACCATCGTGGCGTGGTTGATGTGCTGATACATGTCGATGTCCGACCACCGTACGTGCACCGGCGCTACAAACCCGGTCGTCACCCAGTAGTCCCTGTTCCACTGGTTCGTGTCATGCTGCGCAGCTGGCGCGCCGCGACTGACAACGTCGCCAGGTCGAGTTCGCCACTTTCGTATATCTCGGTCAGTGTGCGCTGGGCCCGCGTCACGCGGGAGCTGTTGGTCGTCTCCCACTCGGCGATCTTCTCCTCGCCGTTCTCGTCCGGCTCCCCCACTGCCAGTACGTCGAAGCACAGCGCCCTAATGGAACCGTAGAAATCGTCGCGAATCGCCAGGCGGGCCAACGAATGCCAGCGATCGTCGCGCACGAGCCGGGACACCGCGGTCAGCAGGCCGTCGGTGCCGAGGCGGTCCATCAGCGCGAAGTAGGTGTCGGCGACCTCGGCCGGCTCGCGGTCGACGATGTCGGCGATGTCGATCACGTCGAGCAGGCTGTACTGGTACAGCCCGGTCGCGACCATGTAGGCCAGATCGTCCGAGACGCCGTGCGAACTGAACTCGCGGGCTTCCTTTTCGACGATGGCTTTGTCGTCGCCGCGCAGCCACTCCGACATCTGCGGTGTCAGCGCACGGACCTTCTCCGCGAACCGGTTGATCTCGGCGCCCACCGCCAGCGGCTGAGGACGGTAGTTGAGCAGCCACCGTCCCGCGCGGTCGACGAGCCGGCGCAGATCGAGGGTCATTCGATCGGACACCGCCACCGACACGTCGGCAGCCCGGATCTGCCGCCAGACTTGGCCAATCCGGAAAATCGCGTTAGCTGCGACGTAGCTGCGTACCGCGTCGACCGGTCCGACACCGACGTCTTCGGTGATCCGGTATGCGTATGTGATGCCGCTGGTGTCGACGAGGTCGTTGACCAACATCGTCGTGATGATTTCCCGGCGTAGCTGATGTTGCCGGACGTCGCCGGCGAATTGCTCGCGCAGGTTCGACGGGAAGTACCGCGGCAGCCGAGAGGCGAACACCTCCTGATCGGGCAGCTCGCTGGCGAGCACCTCGTCCTTCAGCGCCAGCTTGACGTGAGCCATCAGCGTCGCGAGTTCCGGTGATGTCAGCCCGATTCCGGCTTCGGTTCGGCGCCGGATCTCCTTCTCGGACGGCAGCGCTTCAAGCTCGCGGTTGAGGCCGTGCTCCTTGACGAAATCCTTGATCATCCGGGCGTGCACCGGCAGCAGGCTGGCCGCGTTGGCGCGGCTGGTGCCCATCAGATCGTTTTGATCCTCGTTGTCGGCCAGAACCAGCCGGCCCACCTCGTCGGTCATCGACACCAGCAGCTGGGTCCGGTCCTCCGCCCTGACCTTGCCGGCGGTGACCAGCGAGTCGATGAGGATCTTGATGTTGACCTCATGGTCGGAGCAGTCGACACCGGCTGAGTTGTCCAGCGCGTCGGTGTTGCAGCGGCCGCCGGCCAGGTTGAACTCGATGCGGCCCAGCGAGGTGACGCCCAGATTGCCACCTTCACCGATCACCTTGGCGCGCACCTGGTTTCCATTCACCCGCACCGGATCGTTGGCACGGTCACCGACGTCGGCGTCCGACTCCGTCTCCGCCTTGATGTACGTGCCGATTCCTCCGTTGAACAGCAGGTCGGCCGGGGCCTTCAGGATCGCCTTGATCAGCGCAGGCGGGGTCATCTCCTCGACGCCCTCCGCGATGCCCAGCGCGGCGCGGGCCTGCGGGCTGATCGGGATGGACTTCTGTTCGCGGCTGTACACGCCGCCGCCCGCGCTGATCAGCGACGGGTTGTAGTCCGCCCAGCTGGACCGCGGCAGGTCGAAGAGTCGTTTGCGCTCATCCCACGTTGCCGCGGCGTCGGGATCGGGGTCGAGGAATATGTGCCGATGATCGAAGGCCGCCAACAAGCGGATGTGTTTGGACAGCAGCATGCCGTTGCCGAATACGTCGCCGCTCATGTCGCCGACGCCGACGACCGTGAAGTCCTCGGTTTGGGTGTCGACGCCCATCTCCCGGAAATGACGCTTGACGGCCTCCCACGCGCCCTTGGCGGTGATGCCCATCGCTTTGTGGTCGTAGCCGACCGAACCGCCGGAAGCGAACGCGTCGCCGAGCCAGAAGCCGTATGACGCGGCCACCTCGTTGGCGATGTCGGAGAACGTGGCGGTGCCCTTGTCGGCGGCAACGACGAGGTATGCGTCGTCGCGGTCACGGCGCACCACATCCTGCGGAGTGACGACAGCGCTGGTGGCCCTGTCGACGTTGTCGGTGAGGTCAAGCAGCCCAGCGATGAACAGCTTGTAGCACGCCACACCCTCATTGCGTTGCGCGTCGCGGTCGGCGGCGGCGTCGCCGGTCGCGGCCGGCGGCTTCTTGACGACGAAACCGCCCTTGGCCCCGACCGGGACGATGACCGCGTTCTTTATGGCCTGCGCCTTGACGAGGCCGAGGATCTCGGTGCGGAAGTCCTCGCGGCGGTCCGACCACCGAAGGCCGCCGCGTGCCACGTTCCCGAATCGCAGGTGCACGCCCTCCACCCGCGGCGAGTACACGAAGATCTCGAACTTGGGCCGCGGCAACGGTAGTTCGTCGATCAGGCCGGGGTTGAGCTTGACCGACAGCACGTTCTGCTGCCGGGCCGAATCCGGCTTGCTGACAAAGTAATTGGTCCGCAGCGTGGCCTGGATCATCGATGCGAACGCCCGCAGCACACGATCGGTGTCGAGGCTGACCAGCGCGTCGATATCTGTCGCGACCGCGGCGGCGGCCGCCTGCGCGTCGCGGCGCCGCGTCTCGTCCGAGGGCTTCGGGTCGAACAACGCCTCGAACAACGCGACCAACGATCGCGCGGTGCCCGCGTTGTCGTTGACCACCGATTCGATGTGCGACTGGCTGTACGGAAAACCGGCCTGCCGCAAGTACTTCGCGTATGCGCGCAGCACAACCACCTGGCGCCAGGTCAAGCCAGCCCGCAGCACCAACTCGTTGAAGCGGTCGATCTCGACGCGACCGTGCCAAATCGCGGCAACCGCGTCGGCGAACCGCTGTGCCATCGCCGCGCGGTCCGGGCCAGCCGGCGGCGTCGGGATGTCGGGATGCGGCGAAATCTTGAACTGGTAGATCCAGACCGGTAATCCGTCGGGGCGGGTCACCGTGAAGGGGCGCTCCTCGAGCACCACCACGCCCATGGACTGCAGCATCGGCAGCAGCTGGCTCAGTGACGCCGACCGTCCACCCAGATACCAGGTGAGCTGCGCGACCCCGTCGGCGCCGCGGTCGCCGAGCACCAGTCGGACCGTATTGTCCTGCAGCTCTTCGATGATCGCGATGTCCTTGATCGCGTCCAGCGGCGCGACCGCTTGCTTATAGACCTCCGGGAACGCCGCCGAGTAGTGCTCGGCCTTGGCCTGGTTGATCGACCCCGTCTTCACCGCGCCGATCAGCCGATCACCCCAGGTCCTCGCGGCCTCGGTGAGCAGGTCCTGGATTCGGGACTCGTTCTCGAGGGAGACATCGATGTCCTGATGACGACGGCCCTCGGGCAGCCGCACCGTGAAATGCACTACGGCCCAAGGTGATTCGCTGACCCGCGCGGCATAATCGATGCTTACCCCGCCCAGCTCGCGGACCAGGATGTCCTGCATCTCCAACCGCACCGCGGTGGTGTACCGGTCACGGGGCAGGTACACCAGGCACGACACGAAGTGTGCGAGTTGATCGGCGCGCAGGAACAGCAGCGTCCGCCGCCGTGAGCCGAGATCGACCACCGCCATCGCCATGTCCAGCAGCTCCTTGGCGGAAAGCGCGAAGAGCTCGGAACGCGGAATGGTCTGGATAATGTCCAGCAGCAGCTGACCGGGATGGCTGGGGTCGCGGTGCGCCATCGCGAGCGCATCGTTGACCCGTCGTGAAATCAACGGGATTTCAAGCACATTGGCGTTCATGGCGGCCACCGTGAACAACCCGACGAAGCGGTGCTCGATCGCCACTCCCCTGGCGTGTTCGCGGACCACCACGATGTACGGATACGCGCCGTAGCGCAGATAGCTCGGCATGGTGGCCTGCGCCAGCACCAGCAGATCATCGCCGGAAGTGAGCTGTGGTAGCACTTCGGTGCGCAACCGAAGCACACCGAGACGACTGGACGGATCAACCGACGAATGACCGTCGCGGACCTGGCAGCGTTGGTAGCCCAGCAGCACGAAGTGACCGTCGGCCAGCCAGCGCAGCAGCGCAGCGACGTCCTTGCGATCGGAGCCGGGGAACCGCCCCTCATAGTCGACGTCGAGTTCGGCCGCCAGGCTGCGCAGCATGGCCGCCATCGAGGTGGAGTCCAAAGCCACCTGTCGGGCATCGGCGAGAACGCTGGGCAGCAGGCGCTTGACCTCCTCCACCGCCTTGGCGTCGACCGATTCCGTCAACTGGACGTGGATCCATGCTTCGTCGACGCCGTCACCGAACGGGGCGTCAGCAGCGGGCTCGATTGCCAGCAGGTCGCCGCTGTGCCCGCGCCGCGCCCGGAACACCGGATTCATGATCGCCGTGTAGGCCACCCCGAGCCGGTGCAGCAGCACGGTGACGGAGTCCATCAGCATCGAGGCGTTGTCGGTGACGATCTGTAGCGCGGGGCCGACGCCTGAAGGGTCGTCGTCGGCGTAAACCGCGACCCGGGTGTCGCCAAAGGATCGGTGCCGACCGAGTCGTGCGTGGGCGTCCACCAGGGCAGGAGACATCACTTTAAACGCCGTCCGGTCCACGGGCGCGGTGACGGCCGAGTCGGCGCCGGGCGCATCACCGTGCGGCCCGCGGTAGGTCGCCATGTAGGCCCGCGCGAGCCGCGCGATGGTGTCCTGGCTCAGCGGCGGCGAATCCGTCGATCCGTCGACGCCTGTGCCAGACCCCGGATTGACCGTCATCACCGCTCCTCGCTACACCCGCGCACCGGCATTGGTCCGCATAAACGACATTAGTCGCGCGTGAGTCGGCGGTGGGTCACCCTGTGCGGACGGGCCGCTTCGATACCAAGTCGTTCCACTTTGTTCTCCTCGTAGGCGGCGAAGTTGCCCTCGAACCAGAACCATTTGGCCTCGTTGTCGTCGTCGCCCTCCCACGCCAGGATGTGCGTGCACGTGCGGTCGAGGAACCACCGGTCGTGGGAGATCACCACCGCGCAGCCGGGGAAGTTCTCCAGCGCGTTCTCCAGCGAACTCAGCGTTTCCACGTCGAGGTCGTTGGTCGGCTCGTCGAGCAAGATCAGGTTGCCGCCCACCTTGAGGGTGAGCGCCAGGTTGAGCCGGTTGCGTTCACCGCCGGACAATACGCCCGCCGGTTTCTGCTGATCCGGACCCTTGAACCCGAACGCCGACACATACGCCCGCGACGGGATCTCGTTCTGACCGACCTCGATGTAGTCGAGCTTGTCGGACACGACTTCCCAGACCGTCTTCTTCGGGTCGATGCCCGCCCGGCTCTGGTCGACGTAGCTGAGCTTGACGGTGTCGCCGACCCTGACGGTCCCGCTGTCGGGCTGCTCGAGGCCCACGATGGTCTTGAACAGCGTCGTCTTGCCGACACCGTTGGGACCGATGACGCCGACGATGCCATTGCGCGGCAGCGTGAAGGACAGGTCCTTGATCAGCGGCCTGCCGTCGAAGCCCTTGTCGAGATGCTCGACCTCGACAACCACGCTGCCCAGCCGCGGCCCGGTCGGGATCTGAATCTCCTCGAAGTCGAGCTTGCGCGTCTTCTCGGCCTCGGCCGCCATCTCCTCGTAGCGCTGCAGACGGGCCTTGCTCTTGGCCTGCCGCGCCTTGACGCCTGAGCGAACCCACGCCAGCTCGTCCCTGAGCCGCTTCTGCAGCTTGGCGTCCTTGCGGCCCTGCACCGCGATGCGGTCGGCCTTCTTCTCCAGGTAGGTCGAGTAGTTGCCCTCGTAGGGGTAGGCGCGGCCGCGGTCGAGTTCGAGAATCCACTCGGCGACGTTGTCGAGGAAGTACCGGTCGTGCGTGACGGCCAGGATCGCGCCCTTGTACTCGGCCAGGTGCTGCTCGAGCCACTGCACGCTCTCCGCGTCGAGGTGGTTGGTCGGCTCGTCGAGCAGCAGCAGGTCGGGCTTGGACAGCAGCAGCTTGCAGAGCGCCACGCGACGGCGCTCGCCGCCGGACAGGTGAGTGACGGGTTCGTCGGGCGGCGGGCACCGCAACGCGTCCATCGCCTGCTCGAGCTGGGAGTCGAGGTCCCACGCGTCGGCGTGATCAAGCTCCTCCTGCAGCCGGCCCATCTCCTCCATCAGTTCGTCGGAGTAGTCGGTGGCCATCAGCTCAGCCACCTCGTTGAACCGGTCGAGCTTGACCTTGATGTCGCCGAGGCCCTCCTCGACGTTGCCGCGCACGGTCTTCTCCTCGTTCAGCATCGGCTCCTGCTGCAGGATGCCCACACTGGCGCCGGGCGCCAGCATCGCGTCGCCGTTGTTGGGTATGTCCAGCCCGGCCATGATCCGCAAGACGCTCGACTTACCGGCCCCGTTCGGACCGACGACGCCGATCTTCGCGCCTGGAAGGAAGTTCAAGCTGACGTCGTCAAGGATCACCTTGTCGCCGTGCGCCTTGCGGACCTTCCGCATCGAATAGATGAATTCGGCCATGCCGTGGTGTTGCCTTTCCGCGAAGCAGTGTGAGTCTTTGGTGGTGCTCGCGGACCATCGTAGGCGTGACCGGATCTGGCTACGCGGACAGAGGCAACGCCTTCCCGCCTGCCGCGGAGTCGTCGGCCTCGTTGTCCTCGGCCGTTTCGTCGGATTCGGCCTCGACTACGGGCTCGTCCGCCGACGGAGCGGCGTCCCTGGCGGAGCCCGTCTTCTCGATGATGCGCACGATCGACCGCGACAGATCCGGCCCGACGGACGTGGCGCGCATCTCGAGCGTCGACCGGCGGTTGCCGTCGCGATCCTCGTATTCGCTGGTGTAGACGTGTCCGACGACGATCACCGGGTCGCCCTTGCGCAGGGCCGCACCCACGCCGGTGACCAGCCTGCCCCAGCAATTGACGGTGACGAACAGCGAATTACCCGCCTCCCAGGTGCCGTCGGCCGTCCGGCGGCGCGAATTGCTGGCAACCCGGAACTTGATGACCTCCTGGTCACCCACCCTGCGAC
>JBKOYU010000776.1:0-26520 GCA_046725575.1 Actinomycetota bacterium
GCTCGGCCTGTTCGCGGACGCTGGGCACGCGGGCTCAACGAAGCGCGGCCCGTCGATAGTTCCGACGACCTGCACAGCTAACACAAACGACACACGCCCGACCCGCGATCGCCATCATTCTGACGAGAATCGACAGGATGGCAGTTAACGCGCACGGACCGTCCATCGGGCCCTCCGTGGCCGAGATCCTGGCCTCACATGCAGGCGGTAGCGGTTCGCCCACCAAGACAGCCGCCCGTGTCGCCGACGCCATCGCTGCCCGCGGGGACGACGGCACCTGGTTGTCGACGGTGCCTCGTGACCAGCTGCTGGCCACGGCCGAGGAGATCGAAAAGCGCCCCGGTGCACGGACTCTGCCGCTCTACGGCGTGCCGTTCGCGGTCAAGGACAGCATCGATGTCGAGGGTGTGCCGACCACGCTGTCATGCCCCGACTTCGCCTACGTCGCATCGACGACGGCGCCGGTGGTGCGCCGCCTCCTCGAAGCCGGTGCGCTGTACGTCGGCAAGACGAACCTGGACCAGTTCGCCACCGGACTCAACGGCACACGCACGCCGTACACGATCCCGCGCAGCGTGTACGGCGGCGAGCTAATCTCGGGCGGCTCGAGCTCGGGTTCTGCACTGGCCGTCGCGCTCGGCCAGGTGCCGTTCGCGGTGGCCACCGACACCGCCGGGTCCGGACGGGTGCCGGCCGCGCTGAATGGGGTCATCGGGTTCAAACCTTCGCGCGGGCTGATCAGCACGGTCGGATTGGTCCCCGCATGCAAGTCGCTGGACTGCATCAGCGTGATGGCGGGCTCGATCGACGATGTCGACCGCGTCTTGGACGTCGTTGCCGCGCGCGACGACAACGACGCCTGGTCGCGTGATCGTGGGCCGCGCTACGACGGCTCACCGATCCGGGTCGGCCTGCCGCCGGCGGAGGAGCTGGAATTCTTCGGCGACGACGAGATGCGGCGCGCCCATTTGGGGTTCCGCGAACACCTGGCCCGCACCGCCACCGTCGTCGAGGTCTCGCTGGAGCCGTTCCTGGCGGCCGGGTCGCTGCTATACCAGGGGCCGTGGGTCGCCGAGCGGTTGGTGGAGTTCGGCAATTTCCTGGCCGCCCAGCCGGATTCGATCCATCCCGTGGTCAGGGAGATCCTGCGCGGCGGCCAGAAGTACACGGCCGTCGACGCGTTCGCGGCGTTGCAGCGGCTGCAGGAGCTGAAGGCGCTGGTGGCACGGCTCTGGCAGCACATGGATGTGCTGGTGGTGCCGACGATCGGTACCACCTTCACAGTCGAGGAGGTGCTGGCGGCGCCGATCGACTGCAACACGGTGCTCGGCCATTACACGCACTTCGGCAACCTGCTGGACCTATTGGGTTTGGCCGTCCCGCTCGGTGTCACCAGCGACGGGCGACCGTACAGCGCAATGCTTCTGGGTGCGGCGCTGACCGATGACACGGTGCTGCACCTCGCCGCGCAGATTCTCGACGAACCACGCCAGGTGTGGCCGTCCCCTGTATCGACAGTGACCGAGGAGCGCATATGAGCCAGCCCATCGAAGTGGCCGCCGAGCCCTCGCCATTCCGACTCGTGGCGGGCAAGACCGCGTTGATCGTCATCGACATGCAGCGAGACTTCCTGCTGCCCGGCGGCTTTGGCGAAAGCCTGGGCAACGACGTCGATCAGCTACTCAAGGTGGTGCCTCCGCTTGCCAACCTGATCGCCGCGGCCCGCTCGGCGGGAATCATGGTGATCCACACCCGCGAGGGGCATGAGCCGGATCTGTCCGACTGCCCGCCGGCCAAACTCAACCGCGGCGCCCCGTCGAAACGCATTGGGGACGAAGGCAAATACGGCCGCATCCTGATCCGCGGCGAGTACGGCCACGACATCCTCGACGAGCTCGCGCCGATCGACGGCGAGGTCGTCATCGACAAGCCCGGCAAGGGCGCGTTCTACGCCACCGAACTGCAGGACGTCCTCACCGCACGCGGGATCACCCAGCTGCTGATCACCGGCGTGACCACCGAGGTGTGCGTGCACACCACCACGCGTGAGGCCAACGACCGCGGCTACGAATGCCTGGTCGTATCCGATTGCGTGGGTTCATATTTCCCGGAATTTCAGCGCATCGGACTGGAGATGATCAAGGCCCAGGGCGGCATCTTCGGATGGGTCGCCGACACCTCCGCCGTGATACCCGCATTGCACGCACTGACCACTACCGCCGCCTGAGAGGACCACACATGACCACCGACGTCACGAATCCGCAAGCCGATCCACCGGTAGACCCGGCCCCCGCGCCCACGTCGCTGCCGTTGTGGACCCGCGGCGACACCAATGCGTTCTTCGGCCTCGGATTCAACATCCTGGTCAACGTCCTGACTCTGACCGGCCTGATGATCGGCGTCGTGTCCGTGCCGGCCGGCGATGTGCTGGGCACCGTGCTGCCCGCGCTCGGGGTGGCCTTGATTCTGGGCAATCTGTACTACACGTTCCTCGCCCGCCGACTTGCCCGGCGCGAGAACCGCGACGACGTCACCGCGCTGCCGTACGGGCCCAGCGTGCCGCACATGTTCATCGTGGTGTTCGTCGTGATGCTGCCGGTGTACCTCAACACCAAGGACCCGATTCAGGCGTGGTCGGCCGGGCTCGCGTGGGCATTCATGATCGGCGTGATCGTGATGATCGGTGCGTTCGTCGGGCCATACATCCGCATGCTGACCCCGCGCGCCGCGATGCTCGGCACGCTGGCCGGGATTTCGATCACGTTCATCTCGATGCGCCCCGCCGCGCAGATGTGGGAGGCGGCCTGGATCGGCCTGCCGGTAATGGCCATCATCCTGATCGGGTTCTTCACCAACATGAAGCTGCCCTTCGGCATCCCGGTCGGACTCGCCGCGCTGCTCGTCGGCACCGCGATCGGCTGGATCGGTGGTTACATGTCCGCACCCGATGTGGGACAAGCCATCTCCGACATCGCGATCGGCATTCCGGACCTCCGTCTCGATCTGCTCTTCCACGGATTGTCGAACCTCGCGCCGCTGCTGGGCACCGCGATCCCGTTGGGTGTCTACAACTTCACCGAGGCGATGAGCAACGTCGAGAGCGCCGCCGCCGCCGGCGACAACTTCAACCTGCGCAGCGTGCTGCTCGCCGACGGCGCGGGCGCGGTCATCGGGTCGGCATTCGGATCACCGTTCCCGCCGGCGGTCTACATCGGCCATCCCGGCTGGAAAGACGCCGGCGGCCGCGCCAACTACTCGCTGGCCAGCGGCGTGACGATCGGACTCCTCTGTTTCCTTGGGCTTTTCGGGGTGCTGGACGCGCTGTTGCCGGTGCCCGCGATCGTGCCGATCTTGCTGTATATCGGCCTGCTGATCGGCGCGCAGGCGTTCCAGGCGGTGCCGCGGTTGCACGCCGTCGCGGTGGTCACCGCGCTGTTGCCGAACCTCGCTCAATGGGCCAGCGGGTTGATCGCCAACGCGTTGAATGCGGCTGGCACGTCTGCCGGCAAGGTCGGCGCCGACGCGCTCAACAAGGCGGGTGTCGTGTACGAGGGTCTGCAGACGCTCGGTGAGGGCGCCATCCTCGTCGGCCTGGTGTTGGGCACGATGGTGACGTACATCCTGGAGAAGAAGTTTTTCTACGCCGCCATCGCCTCCGCGGTCGGAGCGGTCTTGTCGTTCATCGGGCTCATCCATGCGCCCGAGGTGGCGTGGGCGGCCAATCCTCAGGTCGCCCTGGGCTACCTGTTCTTCGGAATCGTCTGCGTCGCTTACTCGTTCCTGCCCGGCGCCAAAGACCCGGTCGAGATCGACGAGGCCCACATCGTCGCGGGCCACTAACTACTCATCGCGCGCTATCAATGCCCGTGGGCCGGTCGGCAACCGCCAATGGAAGGCCAGCGCCGCCAGCCGAAGCAGCGTTGCCAATATGCTGCCGACCGCAACGCCTACCCACTGCGGCCCGAAGTAGTCGATCGCGACGTATGTCGCGGCGCCAAGTAACGCAGGAATCGCGTACAAATCGTCCGGGCCCATGACATACGGGACCTCGCGGGCGATCACATCACGCAGCATCCCGCCCGCGATCGCCGTGAGCATGCCGATAATGCCCGCCGCGAACCAGCTCGCGCCCGCGTCGACGGCGATCGCCGCGCCGGAGGTGGCGAAGAATCCCATCCCGATCGCGTCGAGGATCAGCACCGCCGTGTTCATCCGGATCACGATATGGGCGAACGGAGTGGCGATGGCGACGGCGATCAGCGCAACGGTGATGTTGGGCCAGTGCTGGATTGAATACGGAGGCCGGTCGAGCAGCAGATCGCGCAGCACGCCACCGCCGACACCGGTGAGCACCCCCAGCGTCGCGATTCCGAACAGGTCGAAGCCTTTACGGACTCCCACGGTCGCGCCCGATGACGCGAACACCGCAATGCCGACATAGTTGAGTATGATCTGCAGCACGTCTGCACGTTAGGTGGCCGACGTCGGCTTCGTGTCGCGTTCTGCCGAGCCGTAATCAGCGCGAACAGACGCAAAGGCACCCCGACACACCGAAAATGGCGGAGTTTCGCGTCTGCTCGCCGAGAGACGTTAGTCGGGCACGAACGGGACATCGGCGCCGTCGGCGAGGACGACGTACATGCGGCGCCACGGGTCGGATCCCTCAAGCCGCCACTGGTGTCCGGAGCCTGCGGTGTCCTCGGCGAGCAGCACATCACCCGGATGCAGCGTGAACTCCTCACCGTCACGGGTCGAGAAGATCAGCGTGCCCGCGAGCGTGACGACGAGTTGGCGTACCGGTGCGGTGTGCCACGCCAGCGATCCCCCGCTGGACGTCTCCTCCACCGTGACGTGCGATGCCTCGATCGCGGCCGACACCAAATCGGCGTTACGGCCGGGTGCCATTTCGAGTCGGCCGATCTGAACATATGACGCGTCGGCGGAGCCGGTCCACAGGCGAACGCATCGGATCATTTCCGGCTCCCTATTGCGTGTGGACTCTTACGCTCTCGGTAATGAACACCGCCACCGTAGTCGTGACAATCCTGCTTGCGGCGCTCTTCACGTTCTCCGCCAGCATCAAACTGCTCGGCGTCCGCCAATCCCTGGCCATCCGTGATCGCCTCGGCGTCAAGCCGCTGCAGTGGCGGCTGATCGGCGTATGCGAACTCGCAGGCGTCGCCGGAGTGTTGGTCGGCCTGCTGTGGGCGCCGATCGGCATTGCCGCCGCGATCGGTCTCGCGCTGCTGACGATCGGCGCCATCGCTTACCACGTACGGGTGTCCGACACGGTCGCCGATCTCGCGCCGGCCGTGATCGGCGTCGCACTGGCCCTCGCCACCGTCGTACTGCACACGCTCTGACGTAGCGGGCGTCACACCTGCACAAACAGGTGTCTTAGATTACCTAAACTTTCGTAGTCAGTTGTCTACGAATTGCCTTACGCTGCTCGCATGGCAGCACGAGCACACAGCGCCGATCCCCGCGCAGAACGGGTCCGCACCCGGCTGCGGAAGGCGGCGTTCGCGCTGGCCCACGAACGGCCGGTCGACGAGATGACGGTCGGCGACATCGTCGCCCGCGCCGAAGTCAGCAGGCAGGTCTTCTACCAACACTTCGCCGACCGCGACGACGCTATCGCGACCGCATTCACCGTCGCGTTCGCCGCCGCAACGGCCGATATCGGGGGTGACGCCCGCGCGCGCATTCTGCGGCTGTTCGACTTCGCCACCGAGCACCGGTCGATGTACCGCAACATCGTGCCGAGCGCGGTGACACAAAGGGTCGTGACGGTGTTCCGCGCCGAACTGCAGCCGGCCTGCGAGGAGATCGCCAAACACGGCATGCCGGTTGTCTCCCCGATCGCCAGCCTGACCCCGGAGTCGGTCACCCGGTTTCTCGTCGGCGGGTTCATGGAGGTGTTGCGGTCCTGGATGGAAGACCCGGACTCGAGCGACCTGAGCGGCCGCGTGCGCGCGGCGATCGACACCGTCAACGCACTCCTCGGACTCACCACACATTCGAAAGGTTTCCAACATGGCTAAGCACCAAGCTCCCGATCGGCACCCCGTGCGCGATCGCGCCGCCGTCCGCACCACGGCGCTGGCGATGATCGGATTGACACTGTTCGTCATAGCCATGATCGCCAGCTACTCCGGTGCCTTCGCCAAGCCGACGCTGCATCGCATGGCGGTGGCTGTCGCAGGCCCGCAACAGGTCGTCGACGGCATCCGCGGCCAGGAATCGTTGGCAGTCACCGAAGTTGGCGACGACGCCGCCGCCCGCCAGCAGGTCTACGAGCGCAAGACCGACGGGGCGTTCGTGGTCGCCCCGACCGGCGAGATGAAGATCTACGTCGCCGGCGGCGGCGGACGCAGCGTCGCCAATGCCGCCGAAACCGTCGGCCGCACCATTGCCGCCAAGGCGGGCCTGAATCCGACCGTCGAGGATGTCGCCCCGGCGTCGGCAGGCGATCCGTCCGGCACCGTCGAGTTCTACGCCATCATCTTCATCTCGATCGGCGCGTCCGTCGGTGCAACCGTGTTGGGAAGTCTCATGGGCACGGTCCGCAGGCCGCTGACGCTGGCGCTGCGGACCGCCACGCTGGCGGGCTATTCGGCGCTGCTGGCGGGCGCGGTGACGGTTTACGTCGACGTGATTCTTGGCGCGCTGACGGGCCACACCGGGCAGCTGTTCGGCGTGCTGTGGCTCTACGCGATGGCCGTCGGTGGAGCAATCACCGGTGTGGCAGCGGCGTTCGGGTCGGTCGCCTCGATGGCCCTGACCGCGTTCCTTGTCGTGATCGGCAACGCCGCGGCCGCTGGTCCGGTGGGCCGTCCCCTGCTGTCGGGCTTCTATTCGACGTTCGCCGCGATCGTGCCGCAGGGGTCGGGCGTCTCGCTGCTGCGCAGCATCGAGTACTTCGGCGGCAACGGCGCGCAGACGCCGCTTGTGACGCTGGCGATCTGGGGTGCGGCGGGCTGTCTGCTCGCAATCGCCGCCACCGCTTCGCGGGTGAATTATCGTGCCGTTTATGAGCGTTGCCTCAGTCTTGCCGGGCGAAACCGAGCCGTACTACGACCTGGGGTCCTATCACAGGCCGATTGAGACGCCGTCGCCGCAGGCGCAGCTCTGGTTCGACCGCGGGATGGTGTGGGCGTACGCGTTCAACCACGAAGAGGCGATCCGGTGCTTCGACCGCGCCCTGGAACTCGACCCCGACCTGGCGATCGGCCGCTGGGGTGTCGCCTACTCGATCGGGCCGAACTACAACAAGGCATGGGAGGCGTTCGATCCCGTTGACCTGTCCGCGTCGCTGGCGCGGGCGCGGATGGAACTCGGCCTGGCCGCCAAGGGTCGCGCTTCGGCCGTCGAACACGGCTTGATCGAGGCGCTACAGGCCCGCTTCCCCACCGACAACCCGGACGACACAGACGCGCTGCAGGCCGGCCACACCGCCTACGCCGACGCGATGGTCGCGCTCGCCGAGGCGTACCCCGACGACATCGACGTGCAGGCGCTGGCCGCCGATGCCCTGGTCAACATCACCGCATGGGCGTTGTGGGACACCAGAACGGGTGAGCCGGCGCCTGGTTCGCGGGTGGTCGAAGCCAAGCGCATCCTGGACGACGCGCTGGCCACGCCGGAGGGCCGCGATCACCCCGGTGTCCTGCATCTGTACCTGCACACGATGGAGATGTCGGGCACGCCGCAGGATGCGCTGCCCGCCGCCGACCTGCTGCGTGGGCTGGTGCCCGATGCCGGTCATCTGGAGCACATGCCCAGCCATATCGACGTGCTGTGCGGCAATTACCGCGACTCGGTGGTGGCGAATCTGTCTGCCGTGCAAGCCGATCGGCAATTCGTCGAGCGCGAGGGCCCGCTGAACTTCTACTCGCTGTACCGTGCGCACAACCTGCACTTCATCGTCTATTCCGCGATGTTCGAAGGCAATTCGCGCGCTGCGCTCGAGGCCGCCGATGAACTCGCGGGGCAGCTCACGCCGGAGCTCCTGACGATCGAGTCGCCGCCGATGGCCGACTGGCTGGAAGCGTTCGTGCCGTTGAAGATTCACGTCCTGGTTCGATTTGGTCGGTGGGATGACCTGATCGCGCAGCCGCTGCCCGAAGACTTCGCCCTGTACTGCAGCACCGCGACCACCATTCACTACGGCCGCGGCCTCGCACATGCCGCCAAGGGGCAACTCCCGCAGGCGCGAGCCGAGCGCGCCGCGTTCGCCGAGGCGTACGCCCGTGTCCCCGATACGCGCTACCTGTTCAACAACACCGCGCGCGATGTTCTGGCGATCGCGCAGGAGATGCTCGACGGTGAAATCACCTACCGGGAAGGCAGATTCGACGACGCCTTCGCCCACCTGCGGCGCGCGATCGAACTCGATGATTCACTCCCCTACGACGAACCCTGGGGATGGATGAGCCCGACGCGACATGCGTACGGCGCGCTGCTGCTGGAGCAGGGGCACGTCGAGGAGGCCGCCCAGGTGTACGCCGCCGACCTCGGGCTCGACCCGACGCTGGCCCGGCCGTGCCAGCATCCGGGCAACGTGTGGAGCCTGCACGGCTACCACGAATGCCTGCAACGACTGGGTCGCACCGACGAGGCGGCGATCATCGGTCAACAGCTCGACCTAATGCGCGCACGGGCCGACGTGCCGATCCTGGCATCGTGCGCGTGCCGGCTCGAGGTAGCCGAGCCGTGTCACTGACCGTCAGGCGGGAGCTTCGTGCAACTCGATCGAATTGCCGTCGGGATCGGTGATCTGGACCTGCTTGCCGCCGGGGCCGACCCTGATGTCGTTGAGGAACGTCACACCGGCGCTGCGCAGACGGTCGACGTCTGCCGCAATATCGTCGACGTAGAGCACGATCCGGTTCCACCCGCCGGGCTGCTGGCTTTGGCCGCCCGTCAGCGGCTGCGCGCCTGAGCTTGCGGGCCCGCTGAGGATCAGGTGCAGAGCCCCACGCGAAACCACCGCAATAGGTCCAGCCTTTTGCTCGAGGCGGAAGCCGAGCTGGCTTGTGTAGAACTCGATTCCGCGATCGAGGTCGGCGATCTGGTAGCGCACGACGGCATCATCTGTACTCGTCGGGCGCCAAATCCCAGTAGAACGCTGTGGAGCTTCATGCTGAGTCATAGGCGCTCCTTCCACTTATCCACAGACTATGGGCGGGCGCGGTCAGCGTCTTGGAGGAATTTGACCTCGTCCGGCACGGCCAGGTGTAGCTCCTTGACCCTCTCGCTCGCAGGACCCAGCCGCATCGGCGACGTGCCGGTGAACTCGGTGACGTCGTTGATGAGATGCGATTGGTCGAAGTAGCCGCATGCACGGGCGAGCCGTGCCCAGTCCGGTGCGTCGATGCGACGGGCGAGGGCACTCGCACGCTGGAACCGCAACACCCGGCTCAACCGCTTCGGGGTCATGCCCACGTCGGTCGTGAACACCTGAATGAACCTGCGGCGGCTGAGCTGAACATCCGCGGCCACCTCGCCGACCGTGACGCCCGGCCGGGCCAGTTGCCCAAGCGCGAACGGCACCGCGGGGTGGCCGGGTCGACAATCGACCAGGCGCGAGCCCAACGCCCGTTCGAGCAGGGCGAACCGCTCTTCTGGTGCCGCAGCCGCGCACAACCGCTCGCGCAACTCGAATGCCGAGCGTCCCCACAGCATCGCGAGATCGATGTGCCGATCGGCCAGCTCGCCGGGCGGCACACCGAGGAACGGCAGCGCACCGCCGGGCCTGAAGTGCACACCGACGATCGAGGCGTGGTCGCGCGGGTCGATCACAAAGAACCGCCGATAGGCGCCGGAGACGACCGCGCCGGAATATCGCCGCCAACCCTGGTTCTCGGGGTCGTAGATCCGCAACGCGTCTTCGTGCAGGTTGACGACCAGTTCGAGCGTGCCGCTGGGGACGATCCGCTCGGTGGAATGAGCCGGCGCATCGCGCAGCGACCACAGGTAGTCGACAAAGTCCGCGAGCGGCAGGCCAGGTCGGTACGTGCGGTACTGCATCACCCCAGGATTCCCCCGTCAGCCGAAGCCGACACGTTCCAGCCAGAAGTCGACCAACGCTGCATCGCCGGTGATGTCCAGACCGGCGACGGGTCGACGGCGGTAGATCGTCAACAGCAGGTCGGTGACCGGTGCCCGGATTTCGGCGGCCGCGGGCTCGTGGGCGCGCCGCCATGCGATGACGTCCCCCGTCAGGTCGAGCAGCCAGTGCGCATCGGTGTCGGTGGCGTGCAGCCCGATCGTGCGGCCAGGCCCGAGGAGCTCACGCATCCACGGGTGAACCTCGAAATGAAAAGGGAGACAACCGAGTTCCATCCACTCGTCGATGCCGTCGGCCGCGACGTCGGGGGGCAGCGTGTATTCCATCCCCAGCGCCAACGCCACGTCGGCGCGATGCAACGCGGTCTCGTAGGCGAACCGGCGGGCGTAGAACGCCGAGCCGCCATTGCCGACGGGGCACCACATCTGCGCGTCCGGCCCGGCCTCGGTCAGGGTCGCCGCCAGCGCGGAGGCAGCCTCGGTGAGGGACGCCGAGAGGACGGCAGGGTCGTCATTGGTGGCACCGGACAGGTCCCGCAGCGCCACGTCGCTCGGCGGCTCCGACGCCCGGGTGGCGACGATCTCGCGCGCCCAGCGCTGACCGCCGTCGACGTGGCGCGCCAGCTGCGACACATTCCAGCCAGGGCACGTCGGCACCGGCACGGTCACGTCCGCGCCGTCCAAATGGCCGATCAACAACGACGTCTGCGTGACGATCTCGGCGCAATGGCGGTCGAATCCGAGCGTCATGCGGACGCCTCGCCGAGCCAGACGTGAAAGGTATCCAGCCGGCTCACCAGTCCATCCGTGAACGTAAACACTTCCGAGTACACGAAATCCACGGGATCGCCGCCATGCCCGAGCACCGCGACAGAGTTGCCCTCCTCGATCAGCCGGTCCAGCATCAGCTCCGGGTAGGGACCGTCGCCGCTGTCGGCCTCGGCGGCGAATGCGTCCTTGCCCACCAATGTCTTGGCGCCGTGCAGCGCCCACACCACGTCGTCGGTCAAGCAGGACAAGATCTGCGCGAGATCACCTCGGCGGAACCCCTCGGTGTATCGCTCGACCACGGCCTTCTGTGCGCTCACGGCATCGCCTCCACTAATTGAGTCTCCATCTCAGTACGACCAGCGCGCAGCGCAGGAGTCATCGCAGAGGAGTCTCAACGAAGCGAGCGGGGTTCTCGACGAATGATTGCTCGCATATCTCGCAGCAGAACGCGTAAGTGGTTCCGCGCCAGGTGGACCACGTCGCCACGTCATCGCGATGAAGAAGCAGACCGCAGACCGGGTCGGTTTCACGGTCGGCGCGTTCGGGATCACGGCGCCGTACATCGATCAGGGGGATCGGGTCCGGAATTCCTTTCAGTCGTCGCGGCGGGAGCTGAGTGAAGTCGGCGTCGGCGAAGGCGCCGACTGCGTTGCGAAGGTCTTCTGTGATCAGGAATTGACCTGCGGCACCGGCTGCCGCGACCCGCGCGGCCAGATTGACTGTGCCGCCGACATAATCACCGTCGCGGTAGAGGACAGTGCCGTGGTGTGCGCCGATGTGTGGCGCTGGAAACTGGGACTCGGCGTCGACGAATCGGTCCACCGTAAGGCCAAATTCGATGGCCTCAGCTGGCCTTGTGAACATCAACATGAACGCATCCCCGATTTGCTTGAGAATCCTGCCCGCATGCTGCGTGGCGCTGTTCCGCACGGTCGCGCTGAATCTTTGCAGCACATTCGCCGCGGCTTGATCACCCATCGTTGCAGTGAGTGGGGTGAAGCTCGCCAGGTCGACAAACAGCACGGTCGCTTGTTCCTCACCGGGTGTCGACGAGGGCGGGGTGCTCCGCTCGGCGAGATGGCGCAGCAGGTCCTCGCGGTTGGCTCGCTGGTAGGCGCGTCTGTGAAAATGCAGGACGGCCGGCTCGACGAGCTCCAGCAGGGGTTTGCCGACGCCCTCGGTGGCTGCTAGCAGCTTCCGACCTACGAGTCCCTGGGCGCGGAACCGTTCATGGACATAGTTGTGGAAGGTGCGCACCACGGCATCCGCAAGGCGGTCCATGGTGTCGGCGAACACGCGGACCACTTGCAACAAGGCATCGGGCGGCATCCCCAATGCAAGCGCGCGGGCGAGCACACGCAGCGTGGCAATGTCGGACTCGGTACCGGCGTCCACGTCCCAGTCCATGATTTCCACCAGCTCGCCGAATACCGCCTCGTCGACACCGAATTCGCGAGCGGCTTCGGCGAGATTTCCCGCGACAATGTCGAGCGGGGTGGGTTCGTCGAAGATGCCTAGTAGATCACCTTGGCTCGCGGTCGCCGCAGCGAGTTGCTCGTCGCCGAAACCGCGTGACCGGGCGAACTGGATGAGGCGCAACCGATGCAGCGAATCGGGCTCGAGTTCTCCATTCGCCTGTCGGTGCAGTAACCCCACATCGACATATCTACGAATGCGGTCCTCGGGCTCACCGGCCACAGCGGCCAGTTTGTCTAGACTCCAAGGCCCGGCCACGATCGCCATGCTACAAGCGGTCCACAGGCGCGAGGTCTCAACTGGCGGCGCGGTGTTCTCTCAGCAGTGCGACGCGGTTTCGATATTCGTTGTCATCGATCTCGCCGCGGGCAAAGCGTTCGGCGAGCAGTTCTTCGGCGCGGCTCTGTCCGGTAACGGGCGCGCCTGAAGCAGCGCCGCGCTGGGTAACCAGCCACCGGACGGCAAGGACCACCGCAGTGATCACTAGGGCCCAGAACGCCACCATCCCGAAGGTCATCAGGATCCAGCCGCCCCATCCCCATCCGTTATCGCCGTACATCATCATTGTGCACGGCACGGCTGGGCGCGTTGCGGCCCGGTCCACCGTCAATCAGCAGCGTTGCCCGCCGTGCCCGGCCCAAAGTGAGTGCCGTGCTGAGCCCGGCCGGTCCGGTCCCGACGATCACAGTGTCATACGTCATGCCGTCGATCCCTCCTTCACTTCTACTATCAGTTCATAGTGGATACTATGGAGCGATAGTACGTACTCGCAATAGTAGGACGGTGTGACCATTGCTACTATCGGGCGGTAGGAGGTTGACCATGGCGTCGGAGCCGATGACCGGCAAACAGGACCCGGACGTGGAACGGGCGGTAGCGCTGCTCGGCCCATTGGAGGGCCGGGTCATGCGCGCGGTGTGGACCCACCAGGTCGGCGAGCCGTTCGTCGTACGGGACGTCCAGATGCTGATGCCCAAGCTCGCCTACACCACGGTCATGACCACCCTGCGGCGACTGGCCGGCAAGGGCCTGCTGACCGCCAAGGCCGAACCGGGCCGCCGCGCGCACGAATACCGCGCCGCCGGCACCGCAGCGGATTACTTGATGCGGGCCAGCCACGACGAGGCCGCACAGTTCGTCGCCCGATACGGCGACGCCGCGCTATCCGCCTTCGCCGCCCGACTCTCCGACCTGACCCCCGAGCAACGGCGCCGCCTGGAGGACTTGGCCAAATGACGCGGTTGCGGCCCTTGGCAGTTGCGCGCGGCCATCCCATCGCGGTCGGCGTGGTGGCCAGTGTGATCGCGGTGCAAGCAATCTGGATGGTTGAGGCGGCGTGTCCGCGCATGACCATGACCCAATGCCTCGTCGCCGCGATCGGGCTCGTCGCCGCCGCCAGTGCGCTGGCCATCGCGGTCCGCGCCGGCTGGCTCGCTGCCACCACGACGCGAGCACTGGCCGCCCTACCTCAAGCACCGATACCGCCGTCTCTGCAAGCCGACGCGCGGCGGGCCGGCATTGCCCGCCTGCGCTGCCTGGCCGGAACGGACCGCACTGCGTTCTGCGTCGGGCTGTTCCGCCCGTACGTCTACGTCACCACCGCCACTGCAAAGCTCAATGCCCACGAGCTGGACGCCGTCCTTGCCCACGAAGCTGCCCACGCTCGTCGCCGGGATCCGTTGCGGCGGTTGCTCACTCGCGCGGTCGCCGACGTGATGTTCTGGTTTCCGTTGCTGCGGTGGTGGCAACACAAGCACATCGAAAACGCAGAAGTTCACGCCGACAAAGCCGCGATCAACCACGCCGGTCGTCAAGGCCTTGCCGCTGCGCTATTGGCCGCTGCGGCAAAACCACCCATTGCGGCGCCGGCGATGGGTGGAGCAACCGAGGCCCGAATCGCGCACCTATTGGGCGAGGATCTCCCGGCACGACGCCCACCCGCAGGCCTCGTGGCGCTGTCGCTGCTCGGTGCGATCGGTGCGGTCTGGCTGGTGATGTGCCTCGGCCAGGGCCTGCTCGCCGTGATTGGCATATGAGGCAGTTACACCATGCTTCGCTACGAAGAATCCATTGAGATCGCGGCTCCCCGAGACCTGATATACGACATGGTCGCCGACGTCGCTAGCACAGGCGATCGAAGCCCCGAATGCCGGCGAGTCGAGTGGCTCGGCAAACCGGCAAAAGCCATGGCAGGAGCCCGCTTTCGCGGGCACAACCGGTGGCGCGGCTTCACCTGGTGGCGCACCGCGACAATTACGCGTGCAGATCGCGGATACGAGTTCGCATTCAAAACCGAGCCAGGACATGGGATCTACCACGACACCACGACCTGGCGCTACAGATTTGAACCCATAGACGACGCAGCCACCAAGGTGACCGAAAGCTACGAACTCACCGCACCGTGGTGGCTCAAGACCATGGACACGATGCTGGGTAGACCAAAGGCGCTGCGCAGCGGTGTGCACCGCACGCTCGCGAATCTTAAGCAAGCGGCTGAGCGAGCGGCGGAGTTGCCGTGAGGTGGGGCGCTAAGCGGAAGCGATCGGCGCGTGATGTGCACAATGTCGTTGCGCGGGCTCGGTCAGGCGCCCAGGACGAATAGCAGCGAAGGTGGTCAGGGATGGCGAAGTTGACCCGGCGCGCAGCGCTCGCAGCGATCGGCGTGGGCGTGGTCGGCGCTCTGGGGGGACTGGCGTACGTGGTGCGCGAGATCTTTGAATCGGACCGCCGTCGCGATGGCGGCATGATGGGCCCGGGGATGATGGGCAACACCAGTCCGGGCGACATGAGCGTCTACATGGAGATGTTCAACCGTCACGGCGAGATCAAGCGCAGTGTCGAACAAATCCCGGGCGGCGTGCGCACCACCACCGAATCCGACGCTCCCGAGCTGGCCGAGCAACTGCACACACATGTATCGAGCATGTACGCCCACCTCCAGCAGGGCGCCGAGATGACCTGCATGAGCCGCACGCTGCCGACCCTGTTCCGAAATGCCGAGAACTACCGCCGCCAGCTCACCATTACGCCGACCGGGGTGATGGTCGAGGAAACCTCCGACAACCCCGATCTCACCGAAGTCATCCGCGAGCATGCCAAAGAGATCGACGGGTTTGTGCGCGAGGGAATGTCGGCAATGATGCGGAACATGATGGGACGTCGCTGAGACATCGCGGATGGGCGGCTGCGTAAACTCCCGCCTGTGCCGATCAGCGACGACGACCTCGAACGCCTTCGCCGCTGCGTGGAACTCGCACGCGTGGCGCTCGACGATGGTGACGAACCGTTCGGCTCGATCCTGGTCGACGGCGATGGCGCCACGCTCTACGAGGACCGCAACCGCGTCAAGGACGGCGACCACACCCGTCACCCCGAATTCGCGATCGCCCGCTGGGCCGTCGACAACCTGACTCCCGACCAACGGGCCCGCGCGACCGTGTACACGTCCGGTGAGCACTGCCCGATGTGCGCGGCAGGCCACGCCTGGGTCGGTCTTGGCCGCATCGTGTACGCCGCCTCGTCGGAGCAGCTGAGCCAGTGGCTGGCCGAATGGGGGTCACCGCCGCCGCCCGTGGCGCCGCTGCCAATCGGCGCCGTCGCACCCGGCGTGGCCGTCGACGGGCCCGCGCCCGAGTTCACCGACACCATGAAGGCGCTGTACGAGGCGAAGTTCCGAGCATGACGGAGCCGGCCTGGGTCGAGCATGCGATCTGGTGGCAGGTCTACCCGCTGGGCTTCGTCGGCGCGTATCCCGCCGACCCGCCGCCAACCGCCGACGAACACCGGCTACGCCGGATCGTCGACTGGCTCGACCACGCCATCGAACTCGGCGCGTCGGGAGTCGCGCTGGGTCCGGTGTTCGCGTCGCGCACGCATGGCTACGACACCACCGACCACTACCGCATCGACCCGCGCCTCGGCGACGACGCCGACTTCGACCACCTCATCGCCGAGGCTCACGGGCGCGGGTTGCGGGTGCTGCTCGACGGCGTGTTCAACCACGTCGGCACGGATTTCGCACAGACGGCCTGGTTTCGTAAGCGCGGCAATGACTTTGACACCTTCGAGGGGCACGGCGAGCTGATCGCGCTGGACCACGACAACCCCGACGTCATCGCCTACACCATCGACGTGATGACGCACTGGCTGCGGCGTGGTGCCGACGGATGGCGCCTGGACGCCGCCTACGCTGTGCCCGATCGGTTTTGGGCGCAGGTCCTCCCCCAGGTTCGGCACGCGTTTCCCGATGCCTGGTTCGTCGGTGAGGTCATCCACGGCGACTACTCGGCGAGGGTGAGAGAGTCCGGATTTGATTCCGTCACCCAGTACGAGCTGTGGAAGGCGATCTGGAGCAGCCTGAACGACGGCAACTTTCACGAGCTCGACTGGGCGCTGGTGCGGCACAACGAGTTTCTTGACGACTTTGTGCCGATGACCTTCGTCGGCAATCACGATGTCACTCGGATCGCCAGCCGCCTGGAGAACACCCGGCACCTGGAACATGCGCTGGTGCTCCTGTTGACGACGGGCGGCACTCCGAGCGTGTACGCCGGCGACGAGTCGGCCTACCGCGGCGTCAAGGAGGAGCGGTTCGGCGGCGACGACGCGGTGCGTCCCGAATTCACCGCTCCCCTAATGGGTGTCGACGAACTCGGCCACGACGTGTTCCGGTTGCACAAGTACCTGATTGGTTTGCGTCGACGCCACCCGTGGTTGCACACCGCCAGGACATCGCCGCTGCAGCTGACGAACACGCAATACGTGTATGCGACCCGCAACGGTTCCGATGTGCTGCTGGTGGCGCTCAACGTCGACGATGCGCCGCTGTCGCTATCGCTGCCCGAACTCGGCTTCGGTCAGGGCCAGATCGTCGCGGGGTCGGGCGCGCCGCCGCAGTCGGTCGTCGGCGAGGCCGAGATCGGACCGCACGGCTGGCTGATCATCGCGCCGGGCTGAGCAGCTCGACGGTGGCCGGGTCGTCCTCGCCGTTGTAGAACTTGTCGAGCACCGCGCGAAACTCCGCGTTGTCGTCCGTCGCCCGCGCGAACAGCGTCATCGACGAGCGCACCTTGAGGTTGTCGGGCCAGCCGAAGATGTCGTCGGCCGAGCGGCCGTCGATCTGCGCGACCAACCGGGCGCATTCGCGCAGCCGCGGCCCGAGCACGGGGTGCGCCAGATAGGCGCGTGCCTCGTCGAGTGAGGAGATGCCGTAATGGTGCGCGGTCGGGCTGCGGCCCAGCCCCTGCAACTGCGGAAACACGAACCAAATCCAATGGCTGCGTTTTCTGCCGCCGCGGAGTTCGTCGAGCACCGTGTCGTACACGTGTTCCTGTGCGTCGACAAAGCGGTGCAGGTCATATTGATCTGCGACGGTCATCACAACAATTTCCCCACAGTCATCTCATCAGCAAGTTTTGCAAGCTAATGTTCGGGATTCAATGACGACAACGAGCGAGCCGGAAGCCGCGATCCAGCCGAAGCCCAGAAGTCTGCGCCGGCGCGTGCTGTCACGGATCAGCATCCAATCCAAACTCCTGGTGATGCTGCTAGTGACCAGCATCCTGTCGGCGGCTGTCGTCGGTTTCATCGGATATCAATCTGGGCGCAATTCCCTGCGCGCATCCGTCTTCGACGGGTTGACCGAGATTCGTCAATCGCAAACTCGCCAGCTTGCGGCACAGCTTTCGGACTTGCGGAATTCATTGGTCGTCTATACCCGCGGATCGACAACGACCGAGGCGATCGAGGCGTTTACCGCCGCATTCGATCAACTCAACAACGCCACCATCTCTCCGGCGCAGCAGCAGGCGATCGTCGACTACTACAACAAACAGTTCGCACCAGCCGAAGACGAGCAGACCGGCAACCAGGTCGACGTCAATGCATTGCTGCCCACGACGAACGCACAGAAATATCTACAGGCCAACTACACGACGCCGTTCACCGATTGGGACCAGGCGCTGAAATTCGACGACGCCCACGACGGCAGCGCCTGGTCGGCGGCCACCGCGAAGTACAACGGCTTCTTCCGGGAGATTGTGACCCGCTTCGAGTTCGAGGACGCGCTGCTGCTGGACACCCGCGGCAATGTCGTCTACAGCGCCTACAAGGGAGTCGATCTCGGCACCAACATTCTGACCGGCCCGTACAAGGGCGGCGACCTCACAGACGCGTACGAGAAGGCCCTGGATTCCCACGCGGTCGACTATGTCGGCATCACCGACTTCGGTGACTATCAGCCCGCAGACGAGCCGACGGCCTGGATGACCTCTCCCGTCGGACCACTGGGACGAGTGGAAGGCGTACTGGCCCTTCAGTTCCCGATCTCCAAGATCAACCGGCTGATGACGATGGACAAGCGGTGGGAAGAGTCCGGTATGGGCAAGACGGGTGAGACGTTCATCGTCGGACCGGACGATTTGATGCGCTCGGATTCGCGGTTGTTCCTGGAAGATCCGGAGGCGTTCAAGCGCGACGTCATCGATGCCGGAACCCCGCCCGACGTCGCCGAGGAATCGATCCGCCAGCACGGCACGACGCTGGTGCAGCCGGTCGCCACGGAAGCCACCGAATTGGCGCAGCGCGGCCAGCGCGGCACCCTCATCGCGCGCGACTACCTCGGGCACGACACGCTCCAGGCCTACGCACCGGTCGGCGAGGGTGGCCTGCACTGGTCGGTAATCGCGAAGATTGACACCTCCGAAGCGTTCGCGCCAGTGTCGGCGTTCACGCGCACCCTGGTGCTGTCGACCGTGCTCATCATCTTCACCGTCTGCCTGGCCGCCATGCTGCTCGCCCGCCTGTTCGTGCGGCCGATCCGCAGGCTGGAAGCGGGCGCCCAGCGCATCAGTAGCGGCGACTACGACGTCTCCCTTCCCGTCAAGTCGCGCGACGAATTCGGTGATCTCACCGTCGCTTTCAACGACATGAGCCGCAACCTGGCGATCAAAGAAGAGTTGCTCACCGAGCAGCGCAGGGAGAACGATCGGCTGCTGCTGTCACTGATGCCCGAACCCGTGGTGCAGCGCTATCGCGAGGGCGAAGAGACGATCGCGCAGGATCACCAAAACGTCACGGTGATCTTCGCCGACACCGTCGGCCTCAATGAGCTGTCCGCCGAACTGAGCTCCGACGAACTGCTGGCGATCGTGAACAAGTTGACGCGCCAATTCGATGCCGCCGCACAGAATCTCGGTGTTGAGCAGGTGCGGATCCTGCACAATGGCTATCTGGCGAGCTGCGGGCTGAGTGTGCCGAGGTTGGACAACGTCCGGCGCACCGTCGACTTCGCGATCGAAATGCAGCGCGTCGTAGACAGATTCAACGCCGAGACCGGACACGGGCTGAAGCTGCGGGCCGGTATCGACACCGGCACCGTGACCAGCGGCCTGGTGGGCCGGTCCACGCTGGCCTACGACATGTGGGGCTCGGCGGTCAATCTGGCCTACCAGGTGCAGAGCGGTTCCGCGCAGCCCGGCATCTACGTCACCTCCCGCGTGTACGAGGCGATGCGCGACACCTTGTCATTCACCGCGACCGGGGAAGTCTCCGACGACGGCAATGTGGAGCCGATCTGGCGGCTCTCGGAGCGGCAGCCGTGACAAGCGTGCTCGACACGCCGTGGTTCTACTGGGCCATCGGCGTGGCGATCGGCTTTCCGATCTGTCTGGTGTTGCTCACCGAGCTGCACAATGCGCTGCGCCGGCGGGGTAGCGCGTTGGCCCGCCCGGTTCACCTGGTGCGCAACTACATCCTGCCGCTGGGCGCGCTGCTGATCCTGCTCGTCGGAGCGATGCAGATCTCCGGCGAGACGACACCCGTTCGCGTCGTCGCGACGGTGTTCGGCTTCGTCGTGCTCGTGCTGCTGCTGTCGGGCACGAACGCCACGCTGTTCCAAGGCGCCCCGGAAGGCAGCTGGCGCAAACGGATTCCGTCGATTTTCCTCGACGTCGCGCGGTTCGCCCTGATCGCCATCGGTGTCGGGCTGATCCTCGCCTATATCTGGGGCGCTCACATCGGTGGACTGTTCACCGCTCTGGGCGTCTCGTCGATCGTGCTCGGCCTGACCCTGCAGAACTCCGTGGGGCAAATCATCTCCGGTCTTCTGGTCCTGTTCGAGCAGCCGTTCCAGCTCGGTGACTGGATCGAAACCCCGTCGGCCCGCGGCCGGGTGGTCGAAGTCAATTGGCGCGCAACCCATATCGACACCGGCAGCGGCCTGCTCATCATGCCCAACTCGGTGCTCGCCGCCGCGTCGTTCACTAATTTCAGCCGCCCGCCCGGCACTCACGCACTCACCGTCGCGACCGTGTTCTCTCTCGACGACCCGCCCGACGACGTGTGCGGCATGCTGAACCGCGTCGCAGGCACACTGCCGCAGCTGCGGCCGGACGCTGCGCCCTCGACCGTGCACGCGGGAGGCCTGCAGTACAAGACGTCCATACCACTGCGCACCCCCGCCGACGACTCCTCCGCCAGGGCCATGTTCCTGCGCTGGGTGTGGTACGCGTCGCGCCGCGCCGGACTGCACCTCGACGAGGCCGAGGACGAATTTGCCACACCCGAACGGCTCGAGGCGTCGCTTCAGATCATTGCGCCGACACTGCGGTTGAACCAGGCCGACAGGGAGGAGCTGCTCCCCCACGCGCGGCTCACACGGTACGGGACCGACGAGTACATCCAGTTCGCCGGCCAGGTGCCCAAGCGGATGACGTTCTTGGTCAACGGGCGGGTACGGTTAGTGGCGACCGGCGACGACGGCGCCATCATCCCCGTGCGTACGCTCGAGCAGGGTGACTTTCTGGGGCAGACAGCGCTCACCCGTGAGGCCGTCGCCGCATCAGCGTATGCGCTCGAAGAGGTGACCGTGTTGCAGGTTGAACGGGAGTACATCGAGGAACTCGTCGCGCGAAAGCCGTTGCTGTTGCAGGACATCGGTCGCGCGATTGAAGAACGACGGGCTAGCCTCCGGCGCGCATTGGCCGCTGCGGGCGACTAGGCGGTGCGCTATGAAGCGACGCGTGCCCCGACCAGCCGAACTGGCGCCTCTTATCGGGTTCAAGAGGCCGCAGCTGAGCCCGACGAAGCGGCGTCTCGAGTCGGCGCTGACCATCGAGGACCTACGCCGAATTGCCAAGCGCCGCACACCGAAAGCGGCGTTCGACTACACCGACGGCGCCGCCGAGGAGGAGCTGTCGCTGACCCGTGCCCGGCAGGCGTTCCGCGACATCGAGTTTCACCCGACGATCCTGCGGGACGTCGCGAAGGTCGACACCGGCCGGACCGTCCTCGGCGACCACGTCGCGATGCCGTTCGGGATAGCGCCGACGGGTTTCACCCGGCTCATGCACACCGAGGGCGAGATCGCCGGCGCCCACGCGGCGGCCCGGGCCGGCATCCCGTTCTCCTTGTCGACGCTGGGCACCAGCTCGATCGAAGACGTCAAGGCCGCAAACCCGCACGGCCGCAACTGGTTTCAGCTCTACATGTGGAAAGACCGTGATCGATCGACGGCGCTGGTGGAACGCGCCGCAGCGGCGGGCTTCGACACGTTGCTGGTCACCGTCGATGTGCCGGTGGCCGGTGCGCGGCTGCGCGACACCCGCAACGGCATGTCGATCCCGCCGACGCTGACGTTGCGGACCGTGCTGGACGCGGTGCCACACCCCCGCTGGTGGTTCGATCTGCTGACCACCGAGCCGCTGTCGTTCGCGTCGCTCGACCGTTGGCCGGGGACCGTCGCCGAATACCTGGACACCACGTTCGACCCGACTGTGACGTTCGAGGACCTGGCGTGGATCAAGACGCAGTGGCCGAGCAAGTTGGTGGTCAAGGGAATCCAGACGTTGGATGACGCGAAAGCGGTCGTCGACCTCGGCGCCGACGGCGTGTTGCTGTCCAACCACGGCGGCCGCCAGCTCGACCGTGCACCCGTGCCGTTCCACCTTTTGCCAACGGTCGCACGCGAGCTCGGCGCGGCGACGGAGGTTTTGCTGGACACCGGGATCATGTCCGGAGCCGACATTGTGGCCGCAGTAGCGCTCGGCGCGCGGTTCACGCTCGTCGGCCGGGCCTACCTGTACGGGCTGATGGCGGGCGGGGAGGCTGGCGTCGACCGCGCCATCGAAATCCTGTCCGGCCAGGTCACGCGCACGATGCGGCTGCTCGGCGTGACCTCGCTGGAGGAGTTGACGCCGCAACACGTGACGCAGCTGTACCGGCTCGGGCGCGGCTCGCCGGGTCTCGAGCACTAGTCACATCTGTAACCCTATTCCCACAGGTCACAGCGCATAGCCGGCATCCCTGAGTCCGCGCCGAGTCGCAATCGTTAGCCAACCGCGACCCCGCCACGCTGTGTTGCGCCACCACTCACGCCGTCTGGGCCTGTTTCATTACGCACGAAAGCGACGGCAATTGCTTTTGAGGCATGTGATGAAAGGTGGGTTGGTTGCCGTTATGAAGTTCATGGAGAGGTGCCGAGGTACCAGAAAGCGCCTGTTGCGCCGGCTGGCGGTGGGCGCCGTTGCGGCGGCGACCCTGCCCGGGCTGATCGGCTTCGTCGGGGGTTCGGCGACTGCTGGTGCGTTCTCCCGGCCGGGTCTACCCGTCGAATATCTGGATGTGTTCTCGGCCGCGATGAATCGCAACATCCGGGTCCAGTTCCAGGGCGGCGGACCGCATGCGGTCTATCTGATGGACGGCCTGCGCGCCCAGGACGACTACAACGGCTGGGACATCAACACCCCCGCGTTCGAGTGGTACTACGGTTCCGGGCTGTCGCTCGTGATGCCGGTGGGTGGCCAGTCGAGCTTCTATACCGACTGGTATCAACCGTCGCGGGGCAACGGCCAGGACTACACCTACAAGTGGGAGACCTTCCTGACACAGGAACTCCCCGCGTGGTTGGAGGCCAACAAGGGCGTGTCGCAGAACGGCAACGCGGTGGTCGGCATCTCGATGGCCGGCAGCACCGCGATGACGTACTCGATCTACTACCCACAGAAGTTCATCTACGCCGCGTCCCTGTCGGGCTTCCTGAACCCGTCAGAGGGTTGGTGGCCGATGCTGATCGGGCTGGCGATGAACGACGCCGGCGGCTACAACGCCGAGAGCATGTGGGGCCCGTCGTCTGACCCGGCCTGGAAGCGCAACGATCCGTTGGTCAACATGGCTCAGCTGGTGGCCAACAACACCAGGATCTGGGTCTACTGCGGCACCGGCACCCCGTCGGATCTCGACTCGGGTACCTCCGGCGGCAACCTGATGGCCGCGCAGTTCCTCGAAGGGTTCACGTTGCGGACCAACATCACCTTCCGGGACAACTACATCGCGGCCGGCGGCACAAACGGGGTGTTCAATTTCCCGCCGCAGGGTACGCACAGCTGGGGCTACTGGGGCCAGCAGGTGCAGCAGATGTTGCCGGATGTCCAGCGGGTGCTGGGGGCTCAAGCCTCCGCCTAAGTACCACCCACAACCAGGGAGCCTGCCGTAACCCCCGAACGGCAGGCTCCCTGCTTTTTCGCAGGTGGCGAAAGGCGTCCGGAGCCGGGAACAAACCTGCCTCCCCCAAGGTTGAGTCGGTCTGACTGAACTTTGGAGGATTGATGGCTGAAGCCAATGAGGCATCGAGTGTTGTGCCCATCCTTTTCACTAGCGACTCGATCGTGCTGCCCGGCATGGTGGTGCCGATCGAGCTGGACGACGCGGCACGCGCTGCCGTTGACGCCGCCCGGGCCAGTGAGTCCGGCGAGCTGCTGATCGCGCCACGTCTTGAGGACCGTTACCCGTCTTACGGTGTACTGGCCTCGATCGTGCAGGTCGGCCGTGTCGCCGGCGGCAGTGGCACCGCTGCGGTGGTGCGCGGCAACGGCCGCGCGCAGATCGGTGCAGGCGCCAACGGTCCCGGACCCGCGCTGTGGGTCGAGGTGACCGAGGTCACCGAGCCCGCGGCGACCGACGAAACCCGGGCCCTGGCCGCCGAATACAAGAAGCTGTTGCTGGCATACCTGCAGCGGCGGGAGGCCTGGCAGATCGTCGACTTTGTCAACCAGCTGACCGACCCGTCGGCGGTGGCCGACACGGCCGGTTACGCGTCCTACCTGACGCAGGTGCAGAAGCGGCAGCTGCTGGAGACGCCCGACGTGGCCGCGCGGCTGCGCGCGCTGATCGACTGGACCAGCGACCACCTCGCCGAGGTCGAGGTCAACGACAAGATCGCCGAAGACGTCCGCGAGGGCATGGAGAAGACGCAGAAGGAGTTCTTGCTGCGCCAGCAGCTCGCGGCGATCCGCAAGGAACTGGGCGAGGGTGAGCCCGACGGCTCCGACGACTACCGGGCGCGCATCGAGGCCGCCGACCTGCCCGAGAAGGTGCGCGAGGCCGCGTTGCGTGAGGTCGGCAAGCTCGAGCGGTCCAGCGAGCAGAGCCCGGAGGGCGGCTGGATCCGCACCTGGCTGGACACCGTGCTGGACCTGCCGTGGAACACCCGCACCGAGGACTCCACCGATCTGAAGGCGGCGCGGGAGGTCCTCGACGCCGACCACCACGGGCTGGAAGACGTCAAGGACCGCATCGTCGAATACCTGGCCGTGCGGGCGCGTCGCGCCCAGCGCGGGATGGCGGTCGTCGGCGGGCGCGGCTCCGGCGCCGTGATGGTGCTGGCCGGTCCGCCCGGTGTCGGTAAGACGTCGCTGGGCGAGAGCGTGGCACGGGCGTTGGGCCGCAAATTCGTTCGCGTCGCCCTCGGCGGCGTGCGCGATGAGGCGGAAATCCGTGGTCACCGGCGGACATACGTCGGCGCGCTGCCCGGCCGCATCGTGCGCGCGATCGGCGAGGCGGGGTCGATGAACCCCGTCGTGCTGCTCGACGAGATCGACAAGGTCGGCTCGGATTACCGCGGCGACCCGTCGGCCGCCCTGCTCGAGGTCCTGGACCCGGCGCAGAACCACACGTTCCGCGACCACTATCTGGATCTGGATCTGGACCTGTCCGATGTCGTGTTCCTGGCCACGGCCAACGTGATCGAGAACATCCCGTCGGCGCTGCTGGACCGGATGGAGCTGGTGCAGATCGACGGCTACACCGAGGACGACAAGGTCGCCATCGCGCGCGACTTCCTGCTGCCGCGTCAGCGGGACCGGGCGGCGCTGACGGCCGACGAGGTGACAGTCACCGAGGACGCGCTGCGCAAGATCGCGGCCGACTACACCCGCGAACCGGGGGTTCGGCAATTCGAGCGGCTGCTGGCCAAGGCGCTGCGCAAGGTGACGACGAAGCTGGCCGATAACCCCGAGCCGTTGACGATCGACGAGCCGGATCTCGTTGAGTACCTGGGCCGTCCGCGGTTCATGCCGGAGTCGGCCGAACGCACGGCGGTGCCCGGTGTGGCCACCGGTTTGGCGGTGACGGGCCTCGGCGGTGACGTGCTGTACATCGAGGCCGGGTCGACCGACGGCGAGCCGGGTCTGCAGCTGACGGGTCAGCTGGGCGACGTGATGAAGGAGTCGGCGCAGATCGCGCTGTCCTACGTGCGCTCGCACGCCGAGCTGTTGGGCGTCGACCCGAAGGCTCTGGACCGTCGCATCCACGTGCACGTGCCTGCGGGCGCGGTGCCGAAGGACGGCCCATCGGCCGGTGTGACGATGGTGACCGCGCTGGTGTCGATGGCCACCGGCCGTCAAGTGCGTTCGGACGTTGGCATGACGGGCGAGGTGACGCTGAACGGCCGGGTGCTGCCGATCGGCGGGGTCAAGCAGAAGCTGCTGGCCGCGCAACGGGCCGGTCTGTCAACGGTTTTCATCCCGCAGCGCAACGAGCCCGACCTCGACGACGTGCCTGCCGAGGTGCTGGAGGCGCTGGAAGTCAAGCCGATGACCGACGTCGCTGACATCGTCGCGCTGGCGCTGGAGCCTGCCGCCGACGCCGCCACTGTCGCGGCCTGACGGTTCAACGCTGACGCGCACATTCCTCATCCGGGCGTAGGCGCGTCAAACGCGCCATGCGATTCGTAGTGCTGGACCCTTTCCGGCTTGGTCAGCAGGTAGCGGTCGTCCTCCGGGTAGTAGACCGCCCGCTCGACGTCGTCGCCGGCGAATCCGCGAATCGCGTCCATCGATGGCCACCAACTCAATGTGATGACCTCCGCGCGTTCGTCGTCCAGATCGCGAATCGCAATGAGCGCGCCGAGATTGCCTGGCGTCGCAC